>NZ_JBFAWU010000009.1:0-258595 GCF_040680455.1 Streptomyces sp. NPDC052052
GCGTCGGCGTCCGGGGCCTTCACCGTGCCGCCCAGGATGTCCTTGACGACGCTCTCGGTGGCCGCGTCGGTGAGGGTGCCGTCGGCCTGCACGGGCCGCCCGGACCGGCCCGCACCTGATACGGCCGAGGAGCCCTCAGCTCTCCTTCACCTTGCCGTCCACGACCTCGACGCGCCGCGTCGTCCGCACCGCTTCCAGCATGCGGCGGTCGTGCGTGACGAGCAGCAGCGTCCCGGTGTACGACTCCAGGGCCGACTCCAGCTGCTCGATCGCGGGCAGGTCGAGGTGGTTCGTCGGCTCGTCCAGGACGAGGAGGTTGACTCCCCTGCCCTGGAGCAGCGCGAGCGCCGCCCTGGTCCGCTCACCGGGTGAGAGGGTCGTCGCAGGGCGCAGCACATGGTCCGCGCGCAGGCCGAACTTGGCGAGCAGGGTGCGGACCTCGGCCGGTTCGGTGTCCGGGACGGCCGCGCAGAACGCCTCCAACAGCGACTCCGAGCCGTGGAACAGCTTGCGTGCCTGGTCGACTTCCCCGACCACCACGCCCGAGCCGAGAGTCGCGTTCCCGGAATCCAGCGGGAGGCGGCCCAGGAGCGCGGCGAGCAGGGTCGACTTGCCCGCCCCGTTGGCACCGGTGATCGCGACCCGGTCCGCCCAGTCGATCTGCAGGGACGCCGGGCCGAAGACGAAGTCGCCGCGTACGACCTGCGCCTCGCGCAGCGTTGCCACGACCGAGCCGGAACGGGGCGCGGAGGCGATCTCCATCCGCAGCTCCCACTCCTTGCGGGGCTCGTCGACGACATCGAGGCGTTCGATCAGGCGCTGGGTCTGCCGGGCCTTCGCGGCCTGCTTCTCGCTCGACTCGCTGCGGAACTTGCGGCCGATCTTGTCGTTGTCGGTGGCCTTGCGGCGGGCGTTCTTGACGCCCTTGTCCATCCAGGAGCGCTGCATCTGGGCGCGTCCTTCGAGGGCCGCGCGCTTGTCGGCGTACTCCTCGAACTCCTCCCGGGCATGCCTGCGCGCCCTTTCGCGTTCCTCCAGGTAGGCCGCGTACCCACCGCCGTACAGGTTGATCTGCTGTTGGGCCAGGTCGAGTTCGAGGACCTTGGTGACGGTGCGCATCAGGAACTCGCGGTCGTGGCTGATCACGACCGTGCCCGCGCGCAGTCCGGAGACGTAGCGTTCCAGCCGCTCCAGACCATCGAGGTCGAGGTCGTTGGTGGGCTCGTCGAGCAGGAAGACGTCGTAACGGGAGAGCAGTAGGGACGCCAGTCCGGCTCGGGCTGCCTGGCCTCCGGAGAGCGCGGTCATCGGCAGGTCGAGCCCGACGGTCAGCCCGAGGTCGGCGGCGACCTCCTCGGCGCGCTCGTCCAGGTCCGCGCCGCCGAGGGCCAGCCAGCGTTCCAGCGTCTCGGAGTAGGCGTCGTCCGCCCCCGGCGCCCCGTCGACCAGCGCCTGCGTGGCGGCGTCCATCGCGGCCTGGGCGTCG
Organism: Streptomyces sp. NPDC052052; assembly: GCF_040680455.1. Classification (NCBI taxonomy): domain Bacteria; kingdom Bacillati; phylum Actinomycetota; class Actinomycetes; order Kitasatosporales; family Streptomycetaceae; genus Streptomyces; species Streptomyces sp. NPDC052052. The sequence continues at coordinate 1,487 of NZ_JBFAWU010000009.1, forward strand.
GCGACCCCGGTCCGGCGCGCCAGGAACTCCCGCACCGTCTCCTGCGGACGCCGCTCCGGCTCCTGCGGGAGGTGACCGACGGTGGCGGTGGGCGGGGAGAGCCGCAGCTCGCCCTCGGCCGGCCGGTCGAGTCCGGCGAGCAGTCTGAGCAGGGACGATTTACCGGCGCCGTTGACTCCGACGAGACCGATCACGTCACCGGGGGCGACGACGAGGTCGAGCCCGGCGAAGAGCGTGCGGTCGCCGTGTCCGGCGGCGAGGTCCTTGGCGACAAGAGTGGCAGTCATCGGGGTCGATCCTAGTCGGCCTCCTGGGCGGCCTCGCGTGACTCCTTCAGCGCCTCGTACCGTCCGGCTGCCGCCCGCGCCGGTCGGGTCCTCACACCGGTCTCGCGTCTGCTCGATGCTTCGTCCAGGTCCGCACCGCGGCGGCGACGAGGGCCAGGACGACGGTCGCGATTCCCGAGGCGGCCAGCACCTGCCGGGGTCCCAACGCGGCGGTGAGGGGGCCGCCGAGTGCGGTACCCACGGGCGCTGCGGTGAGAAGGGTGGCGCCTCGGGCGGCCAGGACGGTGGTCAGCCAGGTTGCCGGGGTGCGGTCCTGGAACAGGGTGAAGGACAGGGCGGTGAAGGGTCCGTAGATCACACCGCCCAGGGCGAAGCACACGAGGGAGACGGAGGCCGACACCCCCAGACCGAACGGCACGAGGGTCAGGCCCCAGCCGACGACGATGCCCAGGGTGACCGGCCAGAGCGGGAGCCTGCGCAGGGCGCCGACTGCCAGGGCGCCCAGCACGGCCCCCACCCCGAAGAACGTCCAGTACAGCCCGAGAAGGCTTGCGCCTGCGTGGAGATCAGCGGTGACATGCAGGGGGAGCGCGACCTCCACCGGTCCGTAGAGGAAGTTGAAGAACCACGTCACGGCGAGAATCCCGAGCAGTTCGGGCTGCCGACGCAGCACGTGCAGGCCGGCCGCCGATCGGCCCGTGTCGATCGGCGCCGCTGTCGCTGCCACCTCGTCCCGGTCGCCCAGTCGTCCGACCCCGATGGCCAGGACGGCGAAGGACAGGGCATCGAGGCCGATGATCCAGGCGGGACTGACCACGGTCGCCAGGAATCCGGCGAGGGCTGGGCCGACGATGACGGACGCCGAAGTGCTCGAACTGACCAGTGCGTTGGCGGCCAGACGCTGCTCCGGAGGAAGCATCTGGGCGATCAGGGAGTACTTTCCCGCACTGCCCCAGGCGTGCAGCACCGACGATCCGGCGAGCAGGACGACATAGATAACCGGGTGCAGCACTCCCGACACCCAGGCCAGGGGCACACAACCGAGCAGTAGAGCACGGAGCCAGCTGTCCACGGCCAACAGCCGCCGCGGTGGCAGACGGCGCAGCCACCGGCCGAGGAACAGCGCGCCGACGACCCCGGGAAGGGCATAGGCGGCGACCGCGGCGCCGACCATGGGTCCGGACTGACCGGGTGGCGCGATCAGGACAGCCAGCCACGCCACGGTGACCACACTCATCCCGTCACCGACGTCGGAGGCTGCCATGACGGGCAGAAGCCGCCGGAACCCGGCGTGAGCGAAGAGCGGCTGATACGTGCGGGGCAGCAAGCGAGTTGCCGGTGGGAGAGTCACCCGGTCAGACTTGTGGTTCAAGCGCGCTTGAAGTCAAGGGGGATCGGTGCGAGAGGTGGGCATCGGCGACCTCGCACGGCAGGTCGGCATGAGGCCGTCTGCCCTGCGGTACTACGAGAGTATCGGCTTGCTGCCACCGGCCCGGCGAGTTGCTGGCCGGCGCGTCTATCCGGTCCGCACCGCGCGCCGCATCGCACTGATCCGGATGGCGCAGCGGGCGGGTTTCACGCTGGCCGAGATCCGCCAACTACTGGACGCCGAGGCGGACCGGGGCATCACCCGGCACTGGCGCACTCTCGCCGAACTCAAGCTTCCGGAGCTGGACCGGTTCATCCAGGAGACGCAAGCCCTTCGGAACGCCGTCGCCGACTGCCTCGCCTGTGCCTGCATGAACTTCGACAGCTGTCAGCTGCTCACCCACGACGACAGCGAACGGACCTGATATCGCCTCCGCCTCCGGACGGCCTGCACGCCGTCGGCAGCGCACACCACATCGCGAGCGTCGACGGCCGGGCCGCCGCAGCCTGAGGTCATAGGCGGCTACGGGAGCCGGCGGGCACCTATGGCGTCCCGGTCGTTCTCGGTGAGCGTGTCGGTCAACCGCTTGCTGCGCACCAGTGCGCAGATCTCGTCGTACCGGTTCAGAACGCTGCGCAGGGCGAAGGCGTACTCCTGGGCTGCCCCGGCAAGCCCGGCAGACACGGCAGCAGGACCCGCCGAGGCGAACCACAGGACAACCGTCGATCAACTCACCTGCAACAGATAGGAATTGCCGACAGAAATGGCATGCCCGTGGCTCAACAGACGCCGTGGTTCATGATGGCCGGATGGCGATCGTGTGACAGCTGGGGCCATGGACACGACCCATGGACCGGTCGCTCCATAGGGTCTGTACGACGGTCCAAAAGACCTTCCGCCCCGACGACTTGGAGCATTCGTGCACCGCAGACTCATCGTCCCGAGCGCACTCGCGGCCTTCCTCCTGCTGGCGGTCCCCGCCTCCGCCGCCGAAGGCACCGTGGGCGCCCCGGGCATCGGCGATCCCTACTATCCGGTCAGTGGCAACGGCGGCTACGACGTCTCCCACTACGACCTGCGCCTGAAGTACCAGCCGGCGACCGACCTACTGGAGGGAACGGCGACGATCCTCGCCACGACCACCCAGGAACTCTCCCGGTTCGACCTCGACTTCGGGCTGGACGTCTCCGAGGTACGGGTGAACGGCAAGAAGGCCGGTTACGCGAGGAGCGGCGACCAGGAACTCGAGATCACCCCGGCGGCGACGCTGCCCAGGGGCAAGGCCCTGTCGGTGGTCGTGCGGTACGCGGGGAAGCCGTCCGAGCTGAAGATCAACGGCTGGACCTCCTGGGTCCACACCCCGGACGGCGCGGTGGCCGCGCAGGAGCCGGAGTCCGCCGTGTGGTGGTTCCCCAGCAACGACCACCCGCTGGACAAGGCAACGTACGACATCTCGGTGGCCGTGCCGGACGGCCTCCAGGTGATCAGCAACGGCGTTCTCCAGTCGCAGAGTTCGAAACTCGGCTGGACCCGCTTCAACTGGCGCTCCGCCAAACCACAGGCGACGTATCTGACGACGCTCGCCATTGGCAGGTTCGACATCACCACGGACACCACGTCCGACGGGCTGCCGGTCATCAACGCGTACAGCGAGGATCTCGGCGCGAACGGTGGTGCGGCGCGCGCCAGCATCGAGCGGAGCACCGAGGTCGCCGAGTGGCTGACGGAGCTCTTCGGGCCGTATCCCTTCGACGCGCTCGGCGGGTACTCCCCCAACGTGACCAGTGGGTTCGCTCTGGAGACCCAGACCCGCCCCTTCTACAGCCCGCGGCAGTTCGCGAACGGTGCGAACGTCTCGGTCGTGGTGCACGAGCTGGCGCACCAGTGGTACGGCGACAGTGTGTCCGTCAAGGGCTGGAAGGACATCTGGATCAACGAGGGCTTCGCCCGCTACAGCCAGTGGCTGTGGTCGGAGAAGGAGGGCGAGGGCAGCGCTCAGGAACTGGCGGACTACACCTACGTCCAGCACCCGGCGGACGACGCCTTCTGGACGGTGAAGCCGGGCGACCCGGGCCCTGACAACCAGTTCGACACGGCCGTCTACGACCGGGGTGCGCTGGCGATCCAGGCGCTGCGCAACGAGGTGGGCGACGAGACGTTCTTCGAGCTGCTGAAGGGCTGGCCGGCCGAGCACGCCTACGGGAACGCGAGCGTGGCGGACTTCGTGGCGTACGCGGAACGCGTCTCGCACCAGCCGCTGGCCGACCTCTTCGACACCTGGCTGTTCCAGCCGACGCGGCCCGAGGCCCCTGCGGTGGCCGGAGCGCGCGCCGCGGTCGCGCCCGCGCAGCCGGTGTCGTGGAAGCAGATCGCGGCCACGAACACCATGCACGACCACCGCTGACGGTCCCCGGCGACCACTGACGGCCGAAGGAACGGGTCCGGTTCGGGTCCGGGCGTCCTCGCCCGGGCCCGATCGGTGATCAGGCCGGCGTCCCGGGCCCCCGTCCGAGCTACCGGCCGCCCCGGGTGGCCGCGCGGTGCGCCGCCCGCGCCCTGCGCGCGTACGGCAGATAGCGCAGCCGCTCGGGCAGTACGGGAACGACACGGCGCACCACCCCGCAGAACCGGCGCAGTCGGCGTTCCTGCGCATCCGTCCACTCCAGCCCGATCGCCTCCCGTGCGTCCGGGGGCATCAGCCCGATCGTGACGAAGCGGCGGAACCGGGCCAGCGGCGGGAACAGCACCGGCCACAGCACCCTCAGCAGCAGCCGGACCGGCAGCGGCCCGCGGTCGGGCGGCGGCACGGGGCGGTCGGTGGCGATCAGGTCCTCGACGACGACGGTCCGCTCGATCTCGTCGGCCAGCACCTTGTGGAAGTACGGCCAGAACTCCTCGATCGTCGGGGGCATGTCCCGGTCGCGGATGCCGAGAACCCTGCCCACCTGGAGCCACTCCCGGTACAGGGCCTGTTCCTGCGCGTCGGTCAGCGGTCGGAGGAGATAACGGGCGGCGTGCTGGTACACGGGGAAGCCGGTGGCGTGCACCCACGCGTAGTTCTCGGGCGACAACGCGTGGTAACGGCGCCCACGGGTGTCGGTGCCCTGGATGGTGCGGTGCAGCCTGCGGAGCCTGCGCCCCTCCTCGGCGGCTTCCTCTCCCCCGTACACCCACAGCTGGAGCGAGCGCAGCGACCGCTCGCCACGCCCCCACGGGTCCGTGCGGAAGACGGAGTGTTCGTCGACGCCCGCGCCGACCGCGGGGTGGGCGACCTGGAGGGTGAGGGCCGCGGGCAGCATCAGGAGCGCGCGGATGTCGCCGGAAATGCTCCAGAGCACGCCGCCGGGCGGCGGCGGGGCGGGGGTGTCGCTTCCGGCTGCTTCGGTGTTCATGGGGGCTCCCGACGGTCGGCGGGGCGTCCGGCTCGGTGCCCGGCCCTGCTGCGATCCAGTATGCGACCGCTCCCGGGCCGGTGCGCAGAGCGTCTCGGGTTCCGCCCTCTGTCGACATCCTTCGACCTGGTTGACGTGAGCCATGAAACAAGTCGATAGTATTTGTATCTTTGACTCCCTGCATACGATGACTCGTCAATTCACTTGTAGATCATGGATGTTGGGTGTCCGAGCAGATGCAAGGCCCGTACGGAACCGGTACTCGGACAGGAGGGCGCACCATGGGCCGATACAGCCGCCTGCACAGGATCCGCCGGATGGATCCCACCCGCGATTACGCCGAGATCCTCCGGTTGATCTCGCAGTACGAGTTCCCCTGGGACTACCGACAGGGCGTGAGTGTCGCGTTCCTCCGCGACTACGGCGTTCCCCGGATATCCCTGCTCCTCGACCGCACCCAGGAGTTCGAGCGGTCCGGGCAGAAACGGTACGACGACACGGTGCTCATCGGTTACGAGATGGCCGCGGACGGATTCGACTCGGCCCGGGGGCGCGCCGCGGCGCGGCATCTCAATCGGATCCACGGCAAGTACCGCATCCCGAACGAGGACTTCCTCTATGTCCTCGCGACCACGGTCGTCGGCCCCAAACGCTGGATCGACCAGTACGGATGGCGCCCTCTGTGCACGCAGGAGGTCCAGGCGCTGGCGGAGGTCGGCCGGAAGATGGCGGCGATGATGGGCATCGAGGGGGCTCCTGACACGTACGAGGAGTTCGAGCAGCTCCTCGACGCGTACGAGAGGCAGATGTTCGCCTACGACCCGGCCAACCGAAGGGTCGCGAACGCCACGTTCAGGATCATGGCGAGCTGGTACCCGAGACCGCTGCGCCCCCTGGTGGCGCGGTTCTCGCTGGCCGTACTGGACGATCCGCTGCTCCTGGCGCTGGGGTTCCGCCCGCAGCCGCGCTGGGCGCGGTCGTCGGCCGCGCGCGCTCTGCGGCTGCGCGCACGGTGCGTACGGCGGCTGCCCGCCCGGCCGAACTGGCTGCCTTCGCGCCCGCAGCCGCGTTCGTACCCCTTCGGCTGGCGCCTCGACGACCTCGGCCCGCACTGGGCGCGCAACCGCCCCCTGGAGCCGCTGCCCGACGAGAAGGAGGCGTTACCCCGTACGCGTTGACCCGCCTCACCCAGCAGTCTGTTGCGCGGCGGTGAGCAGCGGCACCAGGTAGCAGCGGGCGAATGCCCGTACCTGCGTGTCGTCGTCGAGCTCGAAGGAGCTGACGGGGTTGAGGAGGAAGGAGACCGTGATCCGCACCATCAGCTCGGCCACCGGGGTCGGATCGCTCACCGGCCGGCCCTCGGCGCGCGAGGCATGGAGCAGCCGGTCGGCCAGGTAATCGCGAATGGCGAGGAAGGCCGGCCCGCTCTCCAAGGTCAGGAACGGGAGCATGATCTCGGGCTCCAGCCTCAACAGCCCTCCGATGAGAGGGTGTTCACGCAGGTGACCGAGGACGGCGACGAATCCCTCGACAAGCCGGTCCTCCGTCGTGGGCAGAGCGGCCACCGCGTCGTCCACTTCCATGACGAACCGCCGGTACTCGCGCAGCAGACAGGCCGAGACCAGGCTGTCCTTGTTGCCGATCCGCCGGTAGACCGTGACCCGCGAGACCCTGGCGCGTTTGGCGACGTCGTCGACGGTCGAGCGGCGCAGCCCGAAGGTCACGAACTGCTCGCGCGCGGCGTCGAGGATCTGCTCGCTCAGCGCGTCCGACGGCGGTGTCTCGCCGAGGACATGGGCCAGCAAGGTCTCGTTCGTTGTCCGTGCCTCCACAGGCCCTCCCCGTCCACCGTTTCCGCCCCACCTTAGAAGCAGACACAGAGTGACGTGAACCGTGTCCCTGTGACGCTTCCCTGCTCCGCGTACTCGCGGACGATCCCTTCCCGAAACTGGGCATGTGCTCACGCTGCCTCGTTCGGCAGCGCCGGACATCCGGCTTGCCGAGGAAGCTGTTCCCTGGACTGTCTCTTGGACCGTCCGTGAGATCGTCGTGCTCATGGTGGAGTCCTGGGTGATCGATGACGGCAGCGCCGTCCCTGTGCCGTCAGAGGTGGTGTGGGAGACGCTTCGGGCCAGGGTGGACAGAGATCTGCTCGAGACCTGGCTGACCAGTTCGTCCGGTCGATCGCTGTCCTTCGTGACAAACACCGAGCGGGCGATGGTGATGCTGCTCGACGGGGAGGGCGATCCCGGCGAGCATGCCGTGGACCCGGGAGCCGAGGGATCGAGCGTGGGGTTCGTCCTCTCCAACGGGCAGCACGACGAGTACCCGGACCACGACACCGTGCCCATCGATGAGGCGTTCAGGCTCGTGGAACACATGGTCGGAACGGGATCCTGGCCCGCGGACGCTCGCTGGGTTGTCGATCGCTGAGACAGCGGCTGCCGCCGGGACCAGATGAGGATGGCGGCGGGGTGGAGTGTGGCCTGGTAGGCGACGGCGAGCTTGTCCGTTCACATGACCGGGCCGCGCCACCGTTTGAGCCAGTTGATGCATCACTCGGCTGTGTTCCGCTGCTTGTATGCCTCGGCATCGAAGGCCGGTGGGCAACCTCCGGCCGGGTCTTCGGTCTCCCGGGCCTGGCACGCCGCTGCCCAGCACCATCTCTTCAGCCGCGTGATCGGCCAGCTCTATCACTGCGTTCAGAAGCGCGGTCTCCTCGATGAACAATCCGCCTTCAGGGCGCCGCTGTTGGTAGAAGTGACCGTGTTACCAGCAAAGAATTCTTGCCCACGGTGGTGGCAGCAGCCGATCATTCGTCCATGAGACCCGAAGTCCAGACCTTCGTAGCCGGCGGCCCGCTCCCCGACGAGGACTCCACGGAAGAAGAGATCGACAGGCGTGACCAGCAGCTCCGTGCTATCCCCAAGCCGGTCACGGAGGAGGAAGCCAATGCGCTCGTCTCCTGCTTCGGCCCGGACAGCTGCTATGGCGTCGCCTGGACGCTCTTGCACCTCATCGAGACCGGACCGAACCCCGTCCTGACCGCCGCTCCCGGGCCAGGCGCCAACGAGTGGCACCAGCGGCGCTACGACCGCGCCGGGTTCGGAGAATTCATCCCCCGAACGTGACGGCATAGCAACATGAGGGTCTGTCATAACGAAATAATCCAGTGAGGTGACCCGGCCCCGGGAAATCCCGCGCGCCGCGATGAGTCCTGCCGCGTCCGGCAGTCGTACGGCCGAACCCGTTACCGAGGAGGTCTTCTGATGCGCAGCGTGACCTATTCGATGAGCCCTTCACTGGACGGCTACATCGTCGGGCCGGACGGTGGCTTCAACTGGACGGCGCCCGACGACGAGGTTTTTCGCTTCGCCACCGACGAGGTGCGAGCGCTCGGCGTCCACCTGTTGGGACGACGGCTGTACGAGGCGATGCTGTACTGGGAGACCGCCGACCAGGATCCGTCACTCGACGACTTGAGGCTCGAGTTCGCCGCGATCTGGAAGCGGCTCCCCAAGGTGGTGTTCTCCACCACGCTGTCGCAGGTGCAAGGCAATGCCCGCCTTGCCTCTGGCGGCTTGGCGGAGGAGATCGAGCGGCTGCGGGCCGAGACAGGGGAAGGCAACATCGCGATCGGCGGCGCGACTCTCGCGGCGGAGGCGGCCGCGTTGGGTCTGATCGACGAGTACCGGGCCAGGGTCTATCCGGTGCTGGTTGGCGGTGGCATTCCGTACTTTCCCCAGCACGAGCGCCGGGCGGATCTTGAACTCATCGAGACCCGCACCTTCGGCTCGGGAGTCGTCTACCTCGGCTACCGCGTGGCACGCTCGACCGTGTCTGACGAGTGATCACCGATCTCGGGCGTGGTGCTCGGCGCAATGTTCTTGCCGTGCTGACATCAGTCAGCGATTCTTAGTCGGTGCCAGGACAGCGGAAGAGGAAACAGCGGCAAGAGGCCGGGAGGCAGCGACTGGCTGCTCGCACTGCGCCGGACGTCGGACAGTGGGAAGTGATCCTTGAGACAAGGGACCACGTAGAGCTGCGCGCGCACGTGCGCCGTCTTCAGGAGGCGCGGCTCGACGAATCGCTGATCCGGATCGACACGCTGTGTCGGCGCCCAGTGGAGGAGAGCACCTTTCGGCTGAGCCGGTTCGTGGCAGACACCGTGCCCGAGTCGGACCGCGAGCCTTCTGATCACTGATCCTTGGAAGTGTCGCTGCGCGTTGGCGGACGTGGCGTGGGAGCGGGTGACGCCCTTGTTGCCGCGAATGGATGGGCGCGGTCGTCCGTAGAGTGACCATCGCCAGGTGGTCAACCGTGTGCTGTGGCGGCCGAGGACCGGGGCGGCCGAGGACCGATCTTCCACAGGTCGTTGAGGGCGAGGGCGGCGCGGGCCTCGGACCGCGCCCGTGCGACAGCCCACCGCACCGATGGACCCCACAAAACCTCAGGTTGAACGGCTGGACGGAGCGAAGAGGTACCGGTCCATCATGAGTGCCGCGTCGGCGAGGATCTGGGGGTCGCCGACCGGGTCCTCCCGGAAGGCCAGGTCGAGAAGGTTGCTGCCGACCTCCACGGCGAGCCGAGCCCGTCGGCGTGACTCCGTGGTGTCCGGCATCGCATACCCGCGCACGAGCGTGCTGTGGAGCCGCTCGGCGATCGCGAGGTCCGTCTGCCGGGTATCTGCTTTCAGTGATGCGATGCGCGGTCCGTGGTACCAGACGCGGCGGTAGCCGGGCTGCTTTCGGAAGCGGTCGGCGTAGGCGGTGAGCAGCCTCTCCAGCAGTTCCTGCGAGCTCTCGGGCAGACGGTCCGCGGTGATCCGCTCGACCATCTGGACGTCGAGTTGCAGCCAGCGGCGTACCAAGGAGGCGACGATCGCTTCCTTGTCGCCGAAGTACCGATACAGCACACCGATGGAGACGCCGGCTTCGGCGGCGATCAGTTTGGTGCCCAGGTCCTCGTAGGGAGTCGTCTCCAGCAGCATGGCGGCTGCCTCGAGGATCCGGGCGACCTTCTCTCGGCTGCGCTGCTGCTGCGGTTCATACATCTGCTCAGCCATCTGACTCCTTGACACATCACCAAAACGCGAACCAGAGTCTAGTTCATGTTTTTCTCCAGGGGGACCTCACACACGAAACCAGACCCTGACTTCCAGCGGCTCTGGGCCTCGGTCACCGTGTCCAGCCTCGGCGACGGAATGCGCTTCGTCGCCCTACCGCTCCTCGCCGCTCAGCTCACCTCCGACCCACGGCAGATCGCGGCCGTATACCTGGCGGAGCAACTGCCGTTGCTGCTGTTCGGTCTCTTCTCGGGCGCCTTGGCGGACCGGGTCGACCGCCGCCGCATCCTGTGGCTCGTCGACGCGGTCCGAGCCCTGACCATCGGGGCCCTTGCCGTCGCAGTAGCAGATCACTCGGTGACGATCCACCTGCTGGTGGGCGTCGGTTTCCTGCTCGGTCTCGGGCAGACCCTTTACAACGGGGCCTGGTCGGGAATGGTCCCGACGCTGGTTGCACCCACCGATCTCACGCGGGCCAACGCCCGCCTGCAGGCGAGCTCTCTCGTAGCCGACACTCTCCTGGGAACTCCGCTGGGTGCGCTGCTCTTCGGCGTCGCTGCTGCACTCCCCTTCGCTGTCGATGCGGTCTCTTTCGCCGGGGCTGCCGCGCTGGCCCTCATGCTCCGCGGCAACTTCCAGCCACCGCCGCCTGCGGGCCCGAGCACAGGGGGAACACTGTGCCGTGACATGGTTCACGGGGTGCGCTGGCTCTGGCAGCATCGCCTGCTGCGCCGACTCTGCCTGGCGTCCGGGATCACGAATCTTGTCGGTGCCGGCCTGATCGCGATTCTGGTGCTCTACGCCCGGCAGGTCCTGGGGCTGGGCAGCCTCGGCTTCGCCCTCCTGGTCGCCTCCTTCGCGCTCGGCGGAGTGGCGGGGGCAGCCGGAACCCCTCGCCTGACCGCACGTTTCGGCAATCAGCGCGTGCTGAAACTGACTGCCGCAGGGACTGCGATCGCCGCCGCAGCTGCTGGCCTCGCACAGTCAGGCCCCATGGCTGCCGCGTGCATCGCCATGTACGGAGCGGCGACCCTGGCCTGGAACGTCACAGCCGTGTCGCTGCGCCAAGCCCTCGTGCCCTCCGAGTTACTGGGACGTGTCGCCATGGCCTACCAGATGGTCATCGGGGGTGGCACCGCACTCGGCGCTGCCGCCGCGGGCTTCGTCGCTGACTTCTTCGGGCTTCGAGCTCCCTTCTTCGCCGGAGCTGTCCTTCTGCTCGCAGCCGGCCTGATCAGTACGCGCATCACCGGGGCGGGCACGCTGCCCACCCAGAGAGCAGCGGCGTTCGATGGCCATGTCCCGGAGCAGCGGCAGCGCAGCGACGGACCCGCATCCGAAGCGGAGGACCACTGACTCCGCCCGGCGAGGGCCTTGAACCAACTCCGGCCGGGTCTTCAGCGCTGTGGGACGACGCACGGATGCCGCAGTGCACTTCAACAACAGTGCTGAGACAGCAATACTGTTGAACCTGATGGATGCACAAGACGCAGCAGTTCGCCGCTGGGTCAGGACGCAAGGAGCAGACATGGCGACCGGGACCGAGGACCCGACGCTCACCGTCGACGAGCTGGCGGCACGGGCCGGTGTCACCGTACGCACCGTGCGTTTCTACAGCACCCGGGGTCTGCTGCCGCCGCCGGTGATCGGTCCGCGTCGCGTCGGGCACTACGGTCCCGAGCATCTCTCCCGGCTCGCGCTCATCGAGGAGCTTCAGCATCAGGGCATGACGCTGGCTGCGATCGAACGCTACCTGCAGCAGTTGCCGCCGGATCTGAGCGCGCACGATCTGGCGATCCACCGGGCGCTGGTGGCGTCCTGGGTCCCGGACGCGGCGGAGGACGCGACCCGGGCGGAGCTGGAGCGGCGTGCGGGCCGGACACTGAGCGGGCAGGACCTGGCGCGGCTGGCCGCGATGGGGGTGCTGGAGCGGGCCGAGCCGACCGACGGCAGGTACCGGGTGGACCCGGGGCTGCTGCGGCTCGGGGTGGAGCTGCTCGGTGTTCCGATCGCGCACGAGACGATCCTGGCCGCGCGGACGGTGCTGCTGGAGCACTCCCGGTCCGCCGCGCAGGAGCTGACCCGGTTGTTCCGGGACGAGGTCTGGGGTCCGTACCGGGAGCGGGAGTCGGACCCGGAACACCTGGCGGCGATGAAGTCCTTGTCGGCCCATATGCAGCCGATGGTGCTCCAGGCGCTGGTGACCGCGTTCCAGCGGTCGTTGAAGGAGGAGCTGCGGGCCGCGTTCACCGAGGAGTGAACACGGCCCGCGGGGTCGCCGTCAGTCGTGGAAGGTCTCGCCCTTCTCGGCCTTCTGCACGAGGAGGGCGGGCGGCAGGAAGCGGTCGCCGTACGTGGCGGCGAGTTCCCGGGCGCGTGTCACGAAGCCGGGCAGGCCGCCCTCGTACCCGTTGATGTACTGGAGCACGCCGCCGGTCCACGGCGGGAAGCCGATGCCCATGATGGAGCCGATGTTGGCATCGGCGACGGAGACCAGGACGTTCTCCTCCAGGCAGCGGACGCTGTCCAGCGCCTCGGAGAACAGCATCCGCTCCTGCATGTCGATGAACGGGATCTCCGTGCCGGGCCCGGTGCTGCGCCCGTCCGGGGAGCGGTCCCCGGAGTTCTTGAAGTGCTCGCGCAGTCCGGGCCACAGGCGGGTGCGTGCGCCGTTCTCGTCGTACTCGTAGAAGCCCGCGCCGCCGCTGCGTCCCGGGCGGTCGAACTCGTCGATCATCCGGTCGATGACCGCGTCCGCCGGGTGGGCGGTCCAGGTGCCGCCGGCTTCCTCGACGGCCCGCCTGGTCTCGTTGCGGATCTTGCGGGGCAGGGTGAGGGTGAGCTCGTCCATCAGGGAGAGGACCTTGGCCGGGTAGCCGGCCTGGGCCGCGGCCTGTTCGACCGATGCGGGTTCGACGCCCTCGCCGACCATGGCGACGCCCTCGTTGATGAACTGGCCGATGACACGCGAGGTGAAGAAGCCGCGTGAGTCGTTGACGACGATCGGCGTCTTCTTGATCCGGCGGACCAGGTCGAACGCGCGGGCCAGTGCCTCGTCGCCGGTCTGTTCGCCCTTGATGATCTCGACCAGCGGCATCTTGTCCACGGGCGAGAAGAAGTGCAGCCCGATGAAGTCGGCGGGGCGCGTGACCCCTTCGGCGAGGACGGTGATGGGCAGGGTCGAGGTGTTGGAGCAGAGCAGGGCGTCCGGCTCGACGATGTCCTGGATCTCCTGGAACACCTTGTGCTTGAGCGCGGTGTCCTCGAAGACGGCCTCGATGACGGCGTCGCAGCCCGCCAGATCGGCCGGGTCGCCGGTCGGGGTGATGCGGGCCAGCAGCTCGTCGCGCTTGGCCTCGGTGGTACGGCCCCGGGCGAGCGCCTTGTCGAGGAGCTTCTCGCTGTACGCCTTGCCCTTGGCGGCGGCCTCCAGGGAGATGTCCTTGAGGACGACGTCGATGCCCGCGCGGGCGCAGGAGTACGCGATGCCCGCGCCCATCATCCCGGCGCCGAGGACGGCGACCTTGCGGACCTGGCGTTCCTCGATGCCCTTGGGGCGGCCGGCTCCGGAGTTGACGGCCTGGAGGTCGAAGAAGAAGGCCTGGATCATGTTCTTCGCGACCTGGCCGGTGACCAGCTCGGTGAAGTAGCGGGCCTCGATGGTCAGCGCGGTGTCGAAGTCGACCTGCGAGCCCTCCACGGCGGCGGCCAGGATGTTGCGGGGGGCGGGCATCGGCGCACCCGCGAGCTGCTTCTTCAGATTGGCCGGGAAGGCGGGCAGGTTCGCGGCGAACTTCGGGTGCGACGGGGTGCCGCCGGGGATCTTGTATCCCTTGACGTCCCAGGGCTGCTGGGACTCCGGGTGGGCGTCGATGAAGGCGCGGGCCTTGTCGAGCATCTCCTCGCGGGTGGCGGCGACCTCGTGGACCAGGCCGTTCTCCAGGGCGCGTTGCGGGGTGTACTGGGTGCCCTGGAGCAGGACCTTCAGCAGGGCGTCGGTAAGGCCCATCAGGCGTACGGTGCGGGTGACGCCGCCGCCCGCGGGCAGCAGGCCGAGGGTGACCTCGGGAAGGCCGATCCGGGAGCCGGGCGCGTCGAGGGCGATGCGGTGGTGCGCGGCGAGGGCGATCTCGTAACCACCGCCGAGGGCCGCGCCGTTGATGGCGGCGACGACGGGCTTGCCGAGGGTCTCGATGCGGCGCAGCGAGTGCTTGATGGCGTTGCCGGTGTCGAAGGCCAGCTGGGCGTCCTCGGGACCGAACTTGATCATGTCCTTGAGGTCGCCGCCCGCGAAGAAGGTCTTCTTGGCGGAGGTGTAGATGATGCCGCGGATGGAGTCCTTCTCGGCCTCGGCGCGGTCGGCGATGGCCGCGATGGAGTCCTTGAAGGCCTGGTTCATCGTGTTGGCGGACTGGTCGGGGTCGTCGAGTACGAGGGTGACGACGCCGGTCTCGTCCTGTTCCCAGCGGATGGTCGTGCTCTCGGTCATTGTGTTTCTTCTCCGTAAGCAGGGGTGGCCGGGGACGTCAGAGACGCTCGATGACGGTGGCGATGCCCATGCCGCCGCCGACGCAGAGGGTGGCGAGGCCGTACCGCTGGTCGCGGCGTTCGAGCTCGTCGATGAGGGTGCCGAGGATCATCGCGCCGGTGGCGCCGAGCGGGTGTCCGAGCGCGATCGCGCCGCCGTTGACGTTGACCTTGTCGAGGGAGAGATCCATGTCCCGGGCGAAGCGCAGGACGACGCCGGCGAACGCCTCGTTGATCTCGACCAGGTCGATGTCGTCGATGGTGAGTCCGGCCTTCGCGAGGGCCTTGCGGGTGGCGGGCGCGGGGCCGGTCAGCATGATGGTGGGTTCGGAGCCGGAGACGGCGACGGAGACGATCCGGGCGCGCGGCGTGAGTCCGTACCGCTCACCGGTCTCCTGGTTGCCGATCGCGACGAGGGCGGCGCCGTCGACGATGCCGGAGGAGTTGCCCGCGTGGTGGACGTGGTCGATCTTCTCGATCCAGTGGTACTTCTGCAGCGCCACCGCGTCGAAGCCGCCCATCTCGCCGATCGTGGCGAAGGACGGCTTCAGTGAGGCGAGCGAGTCGGCGGTCGTTCCCGGCCGCATGTGCTCGTCGTGGTCGAGGACGACAAGGCCGTTGCGGTCCTTGACGGGGACGACGGAGCGGGCGAAGCGGCCGTCCTTCCACGCTTCGGCGGCGCGCTCCTGGGAGAGTGCGGCGTACTCGTCGACGTCGCGGCGGGAGAAGCCCTCGATGGTGGCGATGAGGTCGGCGCCGACGCCCTGCGGGGCGAAGCCGGTCTGGAAGTTGGTCATCGGGTCCATCGCCCAGGCGCCGCCGTCGGAGCCCATCGGTACCCGGGACATCGACTCGACGCCGCCGGCGAGGACGAGGTCCTCCCAGCCCGAACGGACCTTGGCGGCGGCCAGGTTGACGGCCTCCAGGCCCGAGGCACAGAAGCGGTTCTCCTGGACGCCCGCGACGGTGTCCGGGAGGCCGGCCGCGACGGCGGCGATCCGGGCGATGTCGGAGCCCTGGTCGCCGAGCGGGCTGACCACGCCGAGAACGATGTCGTCGATGGCAGCCGGGTCCAGGCCGGGGAAGCGGTCGCGGAGTTCGTGGATGAGGCCGACCACCAGGTCGATCGGCTTGGTGCCGTGCAGGGCGCCATTGGCCTTGCCGCGCCCTCGCGGGGTGCGGATCGCGTCGTAGACAAACGCTTCGGTACTCAAGACAGCAGCCTTTCGAGGAGGATTGTGCGTCGGGGTCAGGCGAGCAGCGAGCGGCCGATGATCTCCTTCATGATCTCGGTCGTACCGCCGTAGATGGTCTGGATGCGGCCGTCGGTGAACGCCTTAGCGACTCGATACTCCGTCATATAGCCGTATCCGCCGTGGAGTTGGAGGCATCGGTCGGCGACGCGCTTCTGTAGTTCGGTGGCCCACCACTTGGCCATCGAGGCATGTACGGCGTCGAGCCGGCCTTCGGAGTGGTCGACGATGCACCGGTCGATGAAGGTGCGGGTGACGGTGCACTCGGTGGCCATCTCGGCGATCTCGAACCTGATGTGCTGGAGCTTGGAGAGCGGCCGCCCGAAGGCCTCGCGCTCCTTGACGTACTGCGTGGTGATCTCCAGCAGGTTTTCCGCGGCGGCGATCCCGGCGACGGCTATGCCCATCCGTTCCTGTGCCAGGTTGGTCATCAGATGGATGAAGGCGCCGTCCCGTTCACCGAGCAGGTTCTCCTTGGGCACCCGGACGTCGTGGAAGAACAGCTCGGCGGTGTCCTGGGACTTCTGGCCGATCTTGTCGAGGTTGCGGCCCCGCTCGAAGCCCTCGACGCCGCGTTCCACGACGATCAGCGAGAGCCCCTTCGCGCCGCCCTCCGGGGTGGTCCGGGCGACCACGACCACCAGGTCGGCGAGGATGCCGTTGGAGATGAAGGTCTTGGAGCCGTTGAGCAGCCAGTGGTCGCCCTTGTCCTCGGCAGTGGTGCGGATGCCCTGGAGGTCCGAGCCGGCGCCGGGTTCGGTCATGGCGATGGCGGTGATGATCTCGCCGCTGCAGAAGCCGGGCAGCCAGCGCCGCTTCTGCTCGTCGGTGCCGAGTCCGGTCAGGTAGGGGCCGATGATGTCGTTGTGCAGCCCGAGCGCGAGTCCCGGGGTGCCGGCCCGGGTGAACTCCTCGGTCAGTACGGCGCTGTAGCGGAAGTCGTCGGTGCCTCCGCCGCCGTACTCCTCGGGCACGGCGAGGCCGAGCAGCCCCTGCCGGCCGGCCGCGCGCCAGACCTCGCGCGAGACGATGCCGTCCTTCTCCCACTGCTCGTAGTGCGGCAGGACCTCCTTGGCGAGGAAGGTGCGCACGGTCTCACGGAACGCTTCGTGCTCTTCGGTGAAGATCTGCCGCTGCACTGCGGGCCTCCTGGAGCCAGTTCTGGACGGTGGGGACGGGCCGGGCGGGTTCGGGGCCGAGGGGGACGGTGCGGGACGGGAGCCCTCGCGCACCGGACGGCGGTGGGATTCGGGTCAGTCGGTGGTGTCCTTCCCGGGCCGCGTGAGACCGGGTACGTCCCACTCGGCGGCCACCGCCTCCGTGTCCGCGCCGGGGCGCGCCGGACCGCTGCGCACGGACGCGGGGGTCGCGGAGAAGCGGGGCGCGGGGGCGGGCTGGGTGAGTCCGCCGTGCTCGACGAAGGTGGAGCGGGCCACCAGGTGCGGGTGGCGGGGCGCCTCGCGGAGCGAGAGGACCGGGGCGACGCAGGCGTCGGTGCCCTCGAACACCTCGGTCCACTCCGCGCGCGTCCGGGTCCTGAACCGCTCGGCGACCAGGGCGCGCAGCTCCTCCCAACGGGCGATGTCGCCGCGGTCCGGGGCCTGGTCCTCGATGCCGAGGAGCCTGCTGAACTCGGCGTAGAACTGCGGTTCCAGCGGGCCCACCGCCATGGCCTGGCCGTCGGCGGTCTCGTAGGTGCCGTAGAAGGGGCAGCCGCCGTCCAGGAGGTTGGATCCGCGACGGTCCTGCCAGCCGCCTGCCGCCAGCATGCCGTGGATCATCATGGCGAGATGGGCCGCGCCGTCGACGATCGCCGCGTCCACCACCTGGCCACGGCCTCCGGGCGTACGCGCGTGCTGGAGGGCGGCCAGCACGCCGACGACGAGATAGAGGGAGCCGCCCGCGTAGTCGCCGACCAGGTTGGCCGGGACGGTGGGCGGCTCGCCGGGTCTGCCGATCATGGAGAGCGTTCCGGTCAGGGCGATGTAGGCGACGTCGTGCCCGGCCCGTTCGGCAAGCGGTCCGTCCTGGCCCCAGCCGGTCATCCGGCCGTACACCAGCTGCGGGTTACGGGCCAGCGCGGCGTCCGGTCCGACGCCGAGGCGCTCGGCGACGCCCGGCCGGTAGCCCTCGATCAGGATGTCGGCGCGCTCGACGAGATCGAGCACCGTGGCGGGCCCGTCCTCGGCCTTGAGGTCGACGAGCACGGAGCGTTTGTTGCGGTTGGTCAGGTCGTACGCGGGATCGATGCCGAGCCCCGGACCGCCGGGGCGGTCGACCCTGACCACATCGGCGCCGAGGTCGGCCAGGAGCATCGCGGCGAACGGCCCCGGTCCGATACCTGCCAGCTCGACCACGCGTACCCCTGCCAGCGGGCCGTGCTCTGTCGTTGCCATCGAGCCCCCAGCGGTGTGACACAACTGATGTAACAGCAATGATGCTAAGAATGCTCCGCGCTCCGCACAACCCCTTTGGCCGAGCAAGCGCTTAGCCCCTTCTCCGGGATCCTCCCGCACGATCGCCGCCCGGCTGCACACCGCCACGACCCCTCCGCTAACCTCTGCCTGCCCGATCGGCACCGGCCCCCCGCGGAGGCACTCTTGAATCGGCAGAACGGGGCACAACGCCCCTACGACGTAGTCCTCTTCGGCGCCACCGGGTTCGTCGGCACCCTCACCGCCGAGTACCTCGCCGCCCACGCACCGGCCGGCCTCCGCTGGGCCGTGGCCGGACGCAACCGGAACAGACTGGAGCAACTGCGTGAACGCCTCGGTGCGATAGATCCGGGCTGCGCCGATCTCCCGCTGCTGCACGCCGACGCGGACGACGCCCACGCGCTGCGCGACCTCGCCGAATCCACCCATGTGGTCGCCACCACGGTGGGCCCCTACCTCTGGTACGGGGAGCCGCTGGTCGCGGCCTGCGCCGAGGCCGGGACGGACTACGCGGACCTCACCGGCGAGCCGGAGTTCGTCGACCGGATGTTTCTGCGACATGACGCACGGGCCCGCGAGACAGGGGCACGGATCGTGCACGCCTGTGGTTTCGACTCCGTTCCGCACGACCTCGGGGTGTACTTCACCGTCCAGCAGCTGCCGCAGGACGTGCCGCTGACGATCGACGGGTTCGTCCGCACCAACGCCGGCCTCTCCGGCGGTACGTTCGCCTCCGCGCTCGCCTCGATGGGCCGGGGCCATCACCTGCTGCGCGCCGCGCAGGAACGCCGGCTGCACGAACCCCGTCTCGTCGCCCGCCGGGCCCGAGCCCGGCTCGGCGCCCCGCACTTCAGTCCGGAGACCGGCACCTGGGCCCTGCCACTGCCGACGCTGGATCCGCAGGTGGTCGAACGCTCGGCACGCGCGCTCGCCCGGTACGGACCCGACTTCCGCTACCGCCACTTCGCTTCCGTGAAGCATCTGCCCATGGCGGTGGGCGGCACGGCCGCGCTCGGCGCCCTGCTCGGCGCCGCGCACCTGCCGGCCGCGCGGTCCTGGCTGATGGACCGGTACGAGCCCGGCAAGGGGCCGGACGCGGAACGCCGGCGGCGCAGTTGGTTCACCGTCCGCTTCGTCGGCGAAGGCGGCGGGCGCCGGGTGTTCACCGAGGTGTCGGGCGGCGACCCCGGCTACGACGAGACGGCGAAGATGCTCGCCCAGTCCGCGCTCTGCCTGGCCCTGGACGAGCCGGCGCCGACCGCGGGGCAGGTCACCACGGCCGTCGCGATGGGGGACGCCCTGCTGGAGCGGTTGCGCTCGGCCGGGCTGCGTTTCCGGGTCGCGGCGGCGCACTGAACGGACCGCATCGCGAGGGCGCCCTGAACGGACCGGGTCCGGCGCGACACTGGCGCACGGTCACCGTCGTACGCCACAGTGGAACACTGTTTCCTTTTGGAGGTGTGTCGGGTGCGGTATGTCGTCATCGGCTGCGGCAATGTCGGCGGAGGAGTCGCACGGCTGCTGCGCGCGCAGGGGCACGAGGTGGTGGGCACCACCACCTCGGAGGAGCGGCGGGCGGAGGTGGCGGAGACCTGCGGTGAGGCGGTGGTGCTCTCCGGCCGGGACGTGGCGGCGGTGCGGCGTGTCGCCGAGGGGGCGGACGGGCTGGTGCTGACGGTCAGCCCCCGGCTGCGACGGGCCCTGGACCCGGCCTCCCGGGCCGCCGAGTACGCCGACGCACTGGTGGCGACGGCACGGGCGGCCGCGTCGGCCCACCCGCGGGTGGTGATGGCCGGGTCGGTCTCCGTGTACGGCGACGCCGCCGGCCCGGTCGTCGACGAGACCACGGCGCCGACCGAGGACGACGACGCCTCACCGCGCAGTTTCCTGGCGGCCGAGGCGGCGGTACTGGCGCTGGACGGCGGCGCGGTGGTCCGGCTTCCCGACGTCACCGGGCACCCCGGCGACCTGGATGACACCGCCCGGGTGAAGCTCGCCCACGACCACCTCGGCGGTGTCGTGCCGTTCGCGTCCGGGGCCCTGCGCCACCGGATCGACCACCGGGACGCCGCGGGCGCGCTCGCGTTCGTCCTGACCCAGGGGCTGACCGGGCTCTACAACGCGGTCCCCGATGCCACGGTGCCGCCCACCAACGCCGAGTCCTTCGGGAAGGTCTGCGCCGCCGCCGGGCTCCCCCCGCTCACCTTCGCGGGACAGATCCGTACCCCCGCACACCCGATCTCCTCCGCCCTGCTCCGCGGGGCAGGGTTCACCTTCCAGCACTCCTGAGACCGGCCCCGTTCGCCCCGGGGCCGGAGGGGACCGCGGGGCGAACGGGGGCAGTTCGGCGCGGGCCGGGCTCAGGCCGCGGTGTCGGGAACGGCGCGGTGGCCCGCCAGCGCACCGCCGAGGATGCGGCCGAAGGCCAGCGCGGGGGTGAGGCACATCCCGGAGCAGAAGGCGTTGCCGTTGACGGCTGCCGAACCGATCACCTCGCCCACCCCGTAGAGGCCGGGGATCACGCGGCCGTCCTCGCGGCGCACCCGCAGACCGGCGTCGACGTCCAGGCCGGCGAAGGTGATCACGGTGACCGGTCTGTTCTCCACCGCGTAGAACGGCGGCTCCGCCACGGGCGCGGGCAGATGGGTCCGGCCGAAGTCGGGGTCGTGCCCGGCGGCGACGTAGCCGTTGTAGCGGGCCACCTCGGCGGCCAGGCCGTCCGGGTCGATCCCGGCCAGGCGGGCGAGCGTGTCCAGGTCCGGCGCGCGGTGCAGGCCGAGGCGGTGGCCGCAGGCGGCGTCGAACTCCTCCGGGGTCCAGCCGTGCACCATCGGCCGGGACGAGCGGAGCGCCCGGGCGTCGAAGACCGTCCAGAAGGTCATCCGTTCCAGCAGGGCCAGGGCGCGTTCCTTGCGGTCGATGGACGGCTCGTCCTCCGCGGTCCAGCGCCTGCCGTGCACGTCCACGTACACCTCCCAGGGCGGCCGTTCGGGGGCGACGAGCTGCGGACGGTGGACCCAGTCCACGCGGAGGGTGCCGGGCTCGGGCGGCAGCCCGCCGAAGGTCGGCAGATACTTCCCCCGGCCCTGGATGGCCGCCCCCACCGAACGGCCCAGCCGGATCCCGTCACCGGTCGCGGTGGGCGCCGCCGACGTGGTCAGCGGCGCGTTGTCCAACTCGGCGAAGAGATCCGGGTCGTGACCGAATCCTCCGGTGGCCAGCACGACGGCCGCCCCGGTGAAGACCCGCCCGTCCTCGGTCCGGACCCCCGTCACCCGGACGTCCGACCGGTCGTCACCGCGGTCCGGGGCGGGGCCGGGACCCGTGGTGAGGAGCTCCGACACGCGGGCGCGGCAGTGCAGGCGGACCGCGCCGGAGACCAGGTGCGGAGCGAGGAGGGGGCGCAGCACCCGCAGGACGGCGGGGCCGCCGGGCACCTCCACGGCGTGGACGGTCCGGGGGACAAGGTACTGCTCGTGGCCGTGGACGATGCGCGGGGTCTCCGGATCGACGGCGAGACCCGCGTCGAGCAGCCACTCCAGCACGGACGGCTGCTCCGCCAGCGTCAGCCGGGTCAGGTCCTCGCGCCCGGTGCCACCGCTGATCCGGACGATGTCCTGCCAGTGCCGTTCGGGATCGTCCTCGATGCCGCGGGCCCGTTGGAGGGAGAAGCCACCGGCCGAGAGATGCCCGCCCGACCAGGGCAGCGCGCCACCGATGTCCTCGGCCTTCTCCAGGAGCACGACACGCGCCCCGCCCTCGGCCGCCGCGATCGCACACGCGATCCCGCCGGGTCCGGCACCCACCACCACGACATCCGTGTCCCTGCCCACTGCCCACCCCTCTCCCGTACCGGCCGCACCGTCGGACCGAGCGCCGAACGGACCGGCCCCGACCTCGGAATGTTCCGCTGCGAGAGACACGGTTTCCCACTGGGGCTGGGCCGGTCAAGATGCGTCCGCGCCGGATCACGCCCGGCAGGCCCTCAGGCGGTCGCCTCCCGCAGGGCCCGACGGCAGAGCGCGTCGGCCCTGCGGGTGGTCTCCGGCTGACGGTGGTCCCGGGCCAGCAGCAGGGTGTGGGCACAGGCGTTGTCCAGACCGGTCCGGTGTCCGACGGAGACGAAGACCGGTTTGACGCCGTCCTGGGTGCGCAGCGCCCGGCCGACTTCCTCCTCGCCGTCGAGCAGGGACGACCAGTCGCCCCTGCGGGGGCCGGGCGGCTCGTAGGAGAAGGTGAACGGGTTCTTGGCGACACCGATCACCGGGAGCCCGGTGATCACTCCGAGGTGGCTGGCCAGTCCGAAGCGGCGGGGGTGCGCCTGGCCGTATCCGTCACAGACCACGAGTCCGGGGTCGGTCGGCAGGGATTCCAGCGCGGCCAGCACGGTCGGGATCTCCCGGAAGGCGAGGAGTCCGGGGATGTAGGGGAAGGTGATGTGGCCGACGGCAGTGGCCTCGGCGACCACGTCGAGGGTCGCCTCGTCGAGGACGACGGCCGCCGCCGCCACGATGTCGCGTGCGTCGTCGTAGGCGACGTCGACCCCCGTGACCCGCCCGCTGCCGGGCGGCGGGCCCGGTTCGTCCAGCACCACCCGGGGGCGCAGGGCGTCCTGAACGGCTCGGGCCTCGGTTGCGTCGGCGGGCATCGGAAAAGTTGTCATAGTGCGGTCGAGGATAGGGACATCGGTACGGCCGCCGGCCCGGGCGGCCCCTCGTCGCCCACGGACCCGCGTGTGCAGTCGTCCGCGGCCCGGTGCGCCCAGGATGCACCGGCGATGAGCGGGTACGCGCTCCGTGCGGCGGTGTGCGGTGACGCACTTCACTCCGCCGCCCGGTGCACGGGCGAGGAGGTTTTTCCGTCTCTCTCGGTGCCGGGATCCGTTCATCCTGCCGAGCAGAGAGGGAACAGGACGTGTCCACCGTCATCGAGCAGTCCGTGCAGGCCCGCATGGTCGCATCCGCACCGCGGATGAAAACCCTTCCCGCCAGGCTTCGGTACGACCGGAGAGATCCCTTCACCGTACGCATGGCGTTTCCGGCCAGGGCGACCCTGGAAGGCACCGAGGTCTCCTGGGAGTTCTCCCGTGAACTGCTCGCGGACGGGTTGGAGTCGGCCGCGGGCGTCGGGGACGTGCGCATCAAGCCGTTCGGACGCGACCGGACGGCACTGGAGTTCCACGCCGCGGAGGGGGTCGCGATGGTGCACGTCCGCACCGCGGAGCTGCGCCGTTTCCTGGAGCGGGCACAGAAGCTGGTGCCGGCCGGCGACGAGCACCGGTTCCTGGATCTCGACCGGAGCCTCACCGATCTGTTCGGCGGGACCTGCTGACGGCTCGGAACATCGGCAACCGACAGGCCCTCACCGGTGCCGGGAGAGGCCAGGGCGCCATCCGGTCCGAGAGCGCGAGCGCGGGTGCGCGGTGGAGAACGGAAAGCTGGGTCATCGATGCAGTAAAGCCCAGGTCTTGCACCCTCCGGACGGAGTCAACGCGGGCGCCAGCCCCCAGTCCCCGCCCTGCGAGTCGACCACCGCCGCAAGCAACCACATGCTTTCGCTGCGACGCTGCCGGCAGGCCTCGGACTTCTCGGCCGAGTGATGGTTGGGGTGCTGGTCGTAGAGGGTGATGCGCAGCGCGTCGAACTGCCAGTGGACACGCAGCAGCATTTCCTGGTCCGGGGTGAACCGATAGGCGGATGCGACGAGTTCGGAAGCCGCGAGCACGGCCGTCTCGCGGAGTTCCGCGAGATCGTGACGGGTGAGGAGCTGACCGACGGCACTGCGCGCGAGCCCGGCACAGAAGGCACCACCCGGCAGTGCGAACGAATAACTGAGGTTGTCCGCCGCCGGCGGGCGCGGTCCGGCGGAACTCCGAGCCGGAAGACAACGCAGTGCGCCTTTCATCAAGATGCTCACTTTTCCGGGATTCATGATCGCGAACACACACAGGTGCGGTCGCCCCGTGTGAGACTGGCGTTACCAACCGTAGCTCACCCGGGAGCACAGTGCTACTACTTGTGATCTTCCGGCCATTTCGTTCATTCCCCTCCTAGGAAGGATGCGTTTCCGTGCCCCCCAGAAGTGCCCCGACCGCCCGACAGCAGCGTCTCGGGCACGAATTGCGCAAGCTGCGCGAGCAGTCGGGAATGTCGACACAGCAGGCCGCCGCGCTGCTCGGCGTCGACCGTACCCGCATCCCGAACATCGAGTCGGGCCGGTTCGGCATCAGCGCCCAGCGGGTCCGCACGCTGGCCTTCAATTACGGTTGCCCGGACTCCGGCCTGGTCGACCTGCTCGCCGAGATGGCCCAGGAACGCGCCGGGGGCTGGTGGGAGGAGCACCGCGGCCTCCTGCCCCCCGGACTGCTCGACATCGCCGAACTGGAGCACCACGCGATGGAGTTGAACACCGTGACCACCACGCACATCCCCGGCCTGCTGCAGACCGAGGAACACGCGCGGGCCGTCTTCGACACCGCCGATCCACAACTTCCTGGGCCCGACCTGGCGGCGCGGCTCTCGCTGCGCCTGCGCCGCCAGGAGGTACTGAACCGATCCCGCCCGCCCCAGTACGAAGCGGTGATCCACGAGGCGGCTCTGCGCATGCAGTTCGGCGGCCCCAAAGTGGCCAGGGAGCAGCTGGACCACATCGTCGAACAGTCCGAGCGACCCCGGATCACCGTCCGGGTGATCCCGTTCACGGCCGGCGGTTTCCCGGGCGCCGGACAGTCGTTCACCTATGCGGGCGCCGCGGTGCCTCAGCTCGATACCGTGCAACTCGACTCCTCGCACGGATCGATGCTGTTGGATTCCGACATGCAACTACGCCGGTATCGGGCTCTGTTGGACCGGCTGCGCACGCTCGCTCTACCGGTCGGGAAGTCGCGCGACTTCATCCGCTCCATAGCCCACGACCTCTGAGGAGAGACACCATGACCGAAATCTACTGGGACGACCCCTTCTGCAGTGAGGGTGCCAACTGCTTCCGCTTCGGCGTCGACGAGCAGGGCAGGGCGTACATCGGCTCCACCACGGACACCACCGCGCATGTCAGCGACTCCGTGGAGGCGCTGCGGGCCCTGATCTGCGCGGTGAAGTCCGGCGCGGCGGACCATCTGCTCTGACCGTCCGGCCCGACCCCACCACACACCCCCCGCACCCCCACACGCCCCCCGCACCCATCCGCTCCGCGTACGCCGACGACGACGAGCGTTTCACCTGCGGGGGCCTGCCCGGCACACGTGGCCAGCGACGGCCCCCCGGCCCCGCCCCCCCTCATGACGCCGGCACCTGGCAGACCCTCATCACCCGGCACCGGCTGCCGGGGTACGGCGCGCGTCGTACCCCGGCAGCCCTGCTGGTCCGGCGAGTCACGGACCGGAAAGCCCGCCACGCGCATACCGACGCATACGAGGGAAGCCGATCCGCCCGCCGACCGGGCGACGCCGACCCTTACCACACCCCTGATGACCTGCATACTCGACCCCATACGACGGGGCACCACCGGGGGCCGGGTTGGTCACCGGCTTACCTCCGCTTTAACCTACGGTCTCGTAACCTACGTATCCGTAGGTAATCCTCCCGTCCCCAGGAGCTCCCCGTGACGATCACCTCTGCCCACCTCGGCAGCCCGAAAGTGTGGACCGACGCCCACCTGCTGCATGCTCTGGAAGAGGTGGTGGAGAAGGAACTCAACCGTCATCTCAAGGTCGCCAAGGACTGGATGCCCCACGAGTACGTGCCCTTCTCCGACGGGCGGAACTTTCCCGGTGTCTTCGAGGACGGCGAGGCCTGGCAGGCGGACCAGTCCAAGGTCACGGACATCGGCAAGACCGCGCTGGTCGTGAATCTGCTGACCGAGGACAACCTCCCCAGCTACCACCACGAGATCGCGACCCTCTTCGGCCGCGACGGCGCCTGGGGCACCTGGGTGCACCGCTGGACGGCGGAGGAGGGACGGCACGGCATCGTGATGCGCGACTACCTGCTCACCTCGCGCGCGGTCGACCCGGACAAGCTGGAGCAGTTCCGGATGTCCCATATGTCGGAGGGGTTCGAGTCCGACAACGGCCACTCCATGCTGCACTCGGTGGCGTACGTCGCCTTCCAGGAGCTGGCCACCCGGGTCTCGCACCGCAACACCGGCCACCAGTCGGGCGACCCGGTCTGCGACCGTATGCTGGCCCGGATCGCGACCGACGAGAACCTGCACATGGTCTTCTACCGCAACCTCCTCGGTGCGGCCTTCGAGCTCGCCCCGGACCTGACGATGCAGGCCGTGCGCGATGTCGTCGTCAACTTCCGGATGCCCGGTCACGGCATCCCGGGCTTCGAGCGGGCCGCCGCACAGATGGCGATCGGTGAGATCTACAACCTGCGCATCCACCACGACGACGTCATCCAGCCGGTGCTGCGCTACCTGAAGGTCCTCTCCGTCGACGGCCTGGGCCCCGAGGGCCTGAAGGCGCAGGAGGAGCTGGGGCTGTACATGAACGGCCTGGACCACGAGGCGTCGAAGTTCGACGAGAAGCTGGCCGCCCGCAAGGCCCGGATGGCGGCACGCGCGCTGGCCTGATACCCGGATGGCGGACGGTCGTGGCTCCCCGGAGGGGCCACGGCCGTCCGGCCGTACCGGGTCGCTTCCCGGTACGGCCGCACGCCCGGTCCTCCCGGGTGCCCGTGCGCAGGCGGGCGGGCCGGACCGCTCCGTCCGCGGGCGCGTTCAGGCCCGCTTGCGACCGGCTCTGCGCAACCGGTCCCGCTCCTTCTCGGAGAGGCCGCCCCACACGCCGAAGCGCTCGTCGTTGGCGAGGGCGTATTCGAGGCATGCCTGGCGCCCCTCGCAGGCGTTGCAGAGCTGCTTGGCCTCACGGGTGGAACTGCCGGGGGCGGGAAAGAAGAACTCCGGCCCTGCCTGCGCGCACAGCGCTGTCTCCTGCCAGGCGAGCGCGGGTTCGACCGCGGTGTTGATCAGCATGGAATCCACACTGCCCGCTCGGGATAAACGACTGATCAACGCGGCATCAATCCGGCGCGCCGATGACTTCCGGCCTGTTCTGGTGAACCGCCCGCGCTCGGCACCGCTGCCGGCCGACGGGGCCGGCGCGGCGCCCCGCGGCCCCGTACGTCAGCTCCTCACCACCCCCAGCTGCGGGAGCACCGTCTCCGCCACCCGGTGGGCCTCCTCCAGCAGCGGGTTGCCGGAGAGGATGAAGGTGTCGACACCCAAGTCCTCGAACTCCTTGAGCCGTTCGACGACCTGAGCGGTCGAACCGACGAGGGCCGTACCGGGGCCGGGGCGGAACAGGCTCATGCCGGGCCACAGGTTGGGGTGTGTCTCCAGTTCCCGTGCGTGGGCGGGGACCCTGCCGCCGTGCTGGCGGAACTGGCGCTGCCAGCCCACGCCGTCCTCTCCCCCGCGGCCGCCGAGCATCCGGGTGTACGTCGCGTCGCTCGTCACGTCGAGGAGCCGGTCGGCCGCCGCCCATGCCTCGTCCTCCGTGTCGCGGACGATGAGGTGGAGGCGCAGGCCGATTCTGAGCGTGCGGCCGTATGCGGCGGCGCGCGCCCTGACCTTCGCCAGTTTCTCCTTGAGCAGGTGCGGCGGTTCCCCCCAGGTCAGGAAGACGTCGACATGTTCGGCCGCCATCTCGACACCGGCGTCGGACGAGCCGCCGAACCAGAGCGGGATGTGCGGTTCCTGCACCGGCTTCAGCTCCCTGAAGGAAGCGCCCGCGTCCTTCAGGTCGTAGAAACGGCCCTGGTGGTCGAAGACCTCGCCGGCGGTCAGCCGCTTCACGATCGACCAGTACTCGGCGCTCAGCTGGTACCGCTCGTCGTGCTCCACATGGAGTCCGTACTCCTGGAGCGCCTTGGTGGAGCCGTTGACGACGTTGAAGCGGAGCCGGCCGCCGAAGAGCGTGTCGAAGCTGAGCGCCATCTTGGCGAGCAGGGTGGGCGAGATCAGGCCCGGGTGGACGGCCAGCAGGGGCTTGAACGCGGTGCTGGTGGAGGCGGCCAGCGCACTGCCGAGCGGCCAGACGTCGTACAGGTCGGTGGCGAGCAGCGCACCGCTGTAGCCCAGGCTCTCGACCGTGCCGGCGAGCCGGGCGAGGTAGCCGAGATCCACCGGTCGCCGCCCTTCCGGCTCCCAGGGGTAGGCGCCTTCGCGCGGGATGATGTACCAGAGGACTTCGGTCGCCATGTCGTCACGCCGCCTTGTCCGCCGCGGCACCGGCCCGGGCGTGGGCGACGGTGACCGGCCGGCCGATGAAGCCGGTGCGGTGGAAGATGTCGGCCGCTTCCTGCTGCTCCGCGAGGAAGGCGTCCGTGACGGGCTCGATCCGCCAGGGCAGGGTGCGCAGCGCGATTTCCCAGTCGTCGGCGGATCCACCGAGGTCGGCGGCGGCGATCTCGGCCGCCTGCCGGGGATGGGCGGCCGCCCAGTCGTCGGCGCGCTGCAGGGCGCGGGTGAGTGCGTCGATGACCTCGGGGCGGCTCTCGGCCAGGTCGCGGCGGGCGAAGAAGACGGACCGGTCGGTGATGACGTCGCCGGTGCGGACCAGGGTGCGCAGTCCGCCGGTGCGGCGGGCAGCGGCCAGCTGGGCGCCCTGGGCGATCCAGGCATCGACGGCACCGGTGCGCAGGAGCTTCTCGCTGTCGTCGTTGCCGGGGACGGCGGTGATGTCGGTCGCGTACGAGAGTCCGGCGTCGTCGAGTGCCTTGGCGATCAGATGGGTCTGCCAGGAGCCGATCGCGAGGTGGACGGTGGCGCCCTGGAGGTCGGCGACGCTGCGCACGGGGCTGTCCTCGGGGACGAGGAGCGCACCGTGTTCGGGGCGCGGGGCCGAGACGGCGGTGTAGACGATGTCGTGCCCGGCGGCCTGCGCGGTGATCGGCGGGGTGGAGCCGGTGCCGCCGAAGTCGATGACGCCCTGGCTGAGGAGTTCGCCGGTGCGCACCCCGTTGGCGTACGGATGGAAGACGACGCGCTCGCCGAGCGGCGCCAGTTCCTCCTGGGCGAGGCCGAGCCGGGAGAGGTGGTACAGGTGGTAGAGGGACGGGTTGCTGCTGTGCACACCAATGGTGATGGTCATTCAGATCACTCCGGCTTCGGTACGTGAGGGGAGGGGTGTGGGTTGCGGGGCCGTCCGGACCCCGAGGTCGTCGAGGAGTCGCCGGCGCAGTGCGGCGAACGCGGGGTCGCCGGGGTCGCGCGGGCGGTCGACGGTGACGGGTTCGTCGGTGACGAGCCGGCCGCCCTGGAGGACGGCGACGCGGTCGGCGAGCCGTACCGCTTCGTCGACGTCGTGGGTGACCAGCAGGACGGCGGGCCGGTGTCGGCGGCACAGCTCCCCCACCAGGTCCTGCATCTTCAGCCGGGTCAGGGCGTCGAGCGCCGCGAACGGCTCGTCCAGCAGCAGCAGTTCGGGTTCACGGACCAGGGCGCGGGCGAGGGCGACGCGCTGGGCCTCGCCACCGGAGAGGGTGGCCGGCCAGGCGTCGGCGTGCCGTTCCAGGCCCACTTCGGACAGGGCCCGGAGCCCGTCCGCCGCTCGGCTGCGCGGCAGGGCCACGGTCACATTGGCGAGGACCCTCTTCGAGGGCACCAGGCGGGGTTCCTGGAAGACCACGGTACGGGCCCGGGGAACGAGTACGTCTCCGGCGTCGGCACGGTCGAGGGCTCCCAGGATGCGCAGCAGGGTCGTCTTACCGCTTCCGCTGGCGCCGAGCAATGCGACGAACTCGCCCTGCGCGATGTCGAGTCGGAGGTTGTCGAGGACGGCGCGGTCACCAAAGAAGCGGTGCAGTCCACGGACCCGTACCGCGGCCGTGTCCGGGGTGCGGTCGGTCATCGGCGGGCTCCTTGCGGGGATCGCCAGGGCATCAGTACGCGCTCCAGCAGCCGTACGACGATGTCGGCGGTGAGTCCGAGCAGCCCGTAGACGAGGATGCAGACGGCGAGGATGTCGGTGCGGGCGTAGCTCTGTGCCTGGGACATCAGATAGCCGATGCCGGCCGTCGCGTTGATCTCCTCGGCGGCGATCAGGGCGATGACGCTGAGCGTCATGGAGAGCCGCAGTCCGGCGAGCAGCGACGGCAGGGCTCCGGGGAGGACGACTTCGCGTACGAGGGCGAGCCGGCCCATGCCGAAGCTGCGCATGGCTTCGATGAGTTCGGGGTCGGTGTTGCGTACTCCGCTCGATGTCGACACATACATCGGGAAGGTGGTGGCGACGGCGATGAGCAGGATCTTCGCGGTCTCGTTGATCCCGAACCACACCATGAACAGGGGCACCAGGGAGAGGAACGGAATGGTGCGCAGGGTCTGGAGCGAGGAGTCGAGGAGTTCGTCGCCGAGGCGGGTGAATCCGGTGGTGACGCCGAGGGTCAGACCGGCGGCGAGCCCGATGAGCAGGCCCAGGCCGGAGCGGGTGAGGGAGGTCGTGAGCGCGTCGGGCAGCTGCCCGTTGCCCCACAGCTCCCCCACCGCACGCAGCACATCGGCGGGCGAGGCGAGGACGTCGGGGGTGAGGAGCCCGGTGGCGGATGCCACCCACCAGAGCACGAGGAGAGCGACCGGGCCGAGGGCCCGGACCGTCACCGCGTAGGCCCGGTTGCGGGAGGTGCGCCGCTGGACATGCGGCCGCACGAGGCCCGGACGCAGGGTGGTGTCGCTCATGACAGTTTCTCGATGTCGAGGACGTGCGGGGCGATGTCGACCTGGCTGGTGGTGACCTTCTGCTCGGCGTAGAAGGCGGCGACGTCCTCGAAACGCTTGATGTCCTGGGGCCCGATGGGTTCGACCGTGCCGCCCTGTCGGGTGATGTCGGTCTGGATCTCCTTGGCCTTGCCGGTGACGGCGGTCGGGCCGGCGTCGGTGAAGACGTTCAGATAGGCGGCCGGGTTCTTCTTCTCCTCGGCCCCGGCGTCGTGGAGGTACTGATAGAGCGCCTTCACGACCTTCGGGTGCTGCTCGGCGAAGCCCGTGCGTATGGCGTTGAGGCTGTAGTTGTCGGATCCGATCGCGGCGCCGTCGGCGACGAAGTGCGCGGTGCCGCTGCCGAGTTCGGCCACCGCGTAGGTGGCCCAGACGGCCCAGGCGTCGACCTTGCCCGCGTTGAAGACCGCGGCCGTCTGGTCGGGGCGCAGATACACCCGGGTGACCTTGTCGGCCGGGATGTGGGCCTTCGCGAGGGCCTTCAGCAGCAGGTATTCGCCGGTGCCGCCCTGGTTGACGGCGACTTTCCTGCCGACGAGATCGGCGACGGAGTCGATGCCGGAGCCGTTCCTGACGAGGATGCCCTCGCCGGCCGTGTCCGGGGCGACTGCGCTGAAGAAGGTGAAGCCGGGGCGCTGGGCGAGCGAGGTGATGCCGGAGGTGACGGAGCCGACGGCGAAGTCGAGCTGGTCGGCGTTCATCGCCTGGGCGGCCGGGGCGAAGGGCCCGGCGCTTCCGGTCCAGCGCACCTTGGCCCCGGCCTTCGCAAGCGCCTTGTCGAGGCTGCCGTCCTTCTTGCCGCGGGCCAGCACACCGGAGTTGCCGGGGTCGGGAATGCGGATCTCGACCGTGGCATCGGCCCCGGAGGCGCCGCTGTCGGCCTCGGAGGTGCCGCAGGCGGTGAGGGCGAGGAGTGCGGTGACCGTGAGGAGCGCCGGGGCGAGGGTCGTACGCAGGGGGCGTGGGAGGTTCATGGTGTCGGGTTCCTCGTGGCTCGGAAGGTGGGAGGCGGGGAGTCGGTGGGGCGGGATTCGTTGAGTGCGGCAGCACGGCGCAACGGCTCGGGGTCGGCCCAGGACGTGACATCGACGGGTTCGGGCAGGAAGCCGTGGGCGCGCAGCCCGGCCTCCTGCTCGGCGAGGAGGCCCAGGCGTTCGGCGGAGAGGTCGGGGTGGAGGGTGAGGTGGGTGCCCGGCCGGTACGCCCCGGCGACTCCGTCGGCCCCGGCACCGGTCTCGGCGCCGAGGATGCGGGCGACCTCGCCGGGGTGTCCGGCGGCCCAGTCGGCGGCCCTCAGCAGGACGGCGAGGAAGCGGTCCACGAGGTCGGGGTGGTCGTCGAGGAGCTGCTGGTGGACGGTGATGGGGCGCGGGGTGCCGTTGTTGATCCGGAACCGGCGGTCGGTCAGTGCGTCGAGCTCGACGGCGACCTCGGCGCCCTCCCGGCGTGCGGCCTCGACGGCCAGCGCGCCCTTCACATACACGGCATCGACGTCACCACGCCGCAGCGCGGCCAGTTCCGCGGCCCACTGGCCCTCGTACCCCGAGGCGGGTACGTCGACGAGTGTGGCGTCGTCCAGCGCGAGCCCGGCGGAGGCGAGCGCCCCCTCGAAGCCCCGCACAGCCATGGCCCGCCAGAAGTCGATGGCGACGTCATGCACCGGGGCGGCGAGCCGTAGCCCGCGCAGGGCATCGGCCCCCCGAATGCCGGAACCGGGCCTGACCAGTACGGTCTGCCGTTCCTCGATCCAGGTGAGGCCGATCAGCCGGGTCCGCTCGCCTCGCGAACGGGCCCACAGGGCAGGGACGTTGCCGCCCTCGCGAAAGAGTCCCGGCAGGGCGTGGGTGAAGTGGGCGGCACGATCGGCGTCGGGCGCGGCGTCCTGAAGGGAGCGCACCGCGATGCCGTCGGGGGCGAACTCGTCGGTGAACCACCGGCGGTCGGCGGCGATACCGGTCGCGGTGGGTACGGGACAGCGGGTGAACCAGAGCGTTGGGGGCTGAACGGCATGCGTCATGGGGGTTTCCCGAGGGGTCGGTCCAAGCGGCGGGAGGGAGGGCACGCAGGGGTCGTACGTCGGCGTGCGGCGACAGCGGCGATCACGTACGTCAGCGCGTGCCGGACACCGTCACGCCTCTGCCGCGGTGGCAGTCAGGTGCGGCGTACGCGTACGGCGAAGAAGCCTCCGACCGCCCGGGGACGCGGCGGCAGAGGAGCGAGAACAGCGGGAAGGGAGAAAAAAGTCAGCGACAGGCGGCGCTGGAGACCCGCGCCAGGTCGATGTGACGGCGCAGCGTCAGGGCGAGCAGGACCGGAGCGGCGTGGGCGGTGGTCGCGGTTCGGCGGACGGCCATGGCACTGCTCCCTTCTGCTCGTCGGTGGTGACGTGCGGAAGCCTGCCACGGACCCGCATGGCCCCACAACTCGCTTCCCATGATGTGGGATTGACTGTGAACGCAATGTTTCACACCCGCCCGATGACCTGTCTCAACTCCCGTAATGTGGCAAGCACATGACCCTTTCCCCTCCCCTCACGAACGGAGCGTCACCCGACATGACCGAGGCCGCGGGCGTGCGTGCCCCCGCCGGAGCGCAGGCGGTACGGCGCGCTCTGGACGTCCTGCACTGCTTCCATGACAACGGCCCCGATCTCAGCGCCTCCGACCTGGCCCGCCGGCTCGCACTCTCGGTGTCCACGGCGCACCGCCTGGCCCGCACCCTGGTGCATGCGGGCTTCCTGGAGCAGGACGTCCGCACGTCCCGCTACCGGCTCGGCCCCGCCGTGACGGAGCTGGGCCGGATCTCGTACCACCAGCGCGGTCTGCATCTGGCCGCCCCGGAGCTGACCGATCTGGCCGAGCGCACGGGCGCCACCGTCGACCTGGCGCTGCGCAGCGGCCCGCACGCGGTGATCGTCGCCGGTGGTTCGGTCACTCCGCAGACGGGGCTGCGCAGGCCGTTGCATTCCACCGCGCTCGGCAAGGTGCTGCTGGCCTGGGCCCGTCCCGGCGAGGGCGGCTCCTCGTCGCTCCCCCCGCTCCCCGCATTCACCGACCGCACCATCGTCGAACGTGCCGTGCTGGAGGCCGAGTTGGCGAAGGTGCGGTCCGACGGCCATGCGCTGAACGACGGCGAGTCGGCGCACGGGGTGCGGACCTTGGCGGTCCCGGTGCTGGACGGTCTCGGG
Source organism: Streptomyces sp. NPDC052052 (assembly GCF_040680455.1). Classification (NCBI taxonomy): domain Bacteria; kingdom Bacillati; phylum Actinomycetota; class Actinomycetes; order Kitasatosporales; family Streptomycetaceae; genus Streptomyces; species Streptomyces sp. NPDC052052. The sequence goes on from NZ_JBFAWU010000009.1 coordinate 35,722, forward strand.
TATGTGCGCTTCGCGCTCGCGGTCCGGGCCACTCCGTCCGTCATCACGGAGGCGCGCACCGAGTGGTTCCTGTCGCAGGCCCGCTCCTGTGCACGGGCTCTGGAGGTCCTGTTGCTGTCCCCGGCGGAACGCCGGCCGCCCACGCCGTGAGCCGACCGCCCCCGCCGTCCTGCTGAGCCAGATCCAGGCGGGTGGCGTCGGGCTGAACATACAGGCGGCCGCCGTCGCCATCAGCAGCGAACCGCAGGTCAAGCGGACGACGGAGCATCAGGCGGTGGCCCGCTGTCGGAAGGATCCCCGGCCCGACCCACCGGCGAGGAGGAGCAGCTGCGCATCGCCACCCCCGCCGCCGGAGCACTGCCGGCGGCCGACCGCGTCAGAAGCCGTACTCTGCCGGAGAGCTGACCGCGTCGGAAGCCGTGCGCGGCCGGGCGCTGGGGACGGTGTCCTTCGTCCTGCCGGGAGCCGGCGTACCGGACGCCGACGAACCGGACGACGGCCGAGCGGACGCCGATCGACCGGACGAAGGCCGAGCGGAACCCTTCGTCCCGCTGGTCCCGGCGGATTCCTTCCCCTTCTTGCCCGGAGCGGCCGATGCATGGCTCCCCTGGTGGCTCGCGTCGTATCCCGGCACGGTGCCGTCCTCCCGGGCGACCAGCAGCAGCCCGACCATGCCGTGGTCGGAGTGGCTCTGCACATGGCAGTGGTACATCCAGGCACCGGCGCCCACCTGCTCGCCCGCGATGACCTGGAAGCCGAAGGAGTCCGCCGGGCCGACGGTCTTCGTGTCGATCACGCGGCTCGGGTCGTCCGGGCCGGAGAACAGGCCGGTCCGGTTGTCCACCCAGCGATGGCCGTGGAGGTGGAAGGTGTGGAAGAAATTGCCGTGCGTGATCATGACTACTTCGAGCCGGTCCCCCACCGTGGCATGGAAGTCGGCGGATTTACCGGACGGGGTGTTGTTGATCGAGCCGTCGTTGAAGACGATCGTGATCGTCTTGTCCGGCAGGATGTCGCCTCTGCGCCGGACGACGACCGGACCGTACAGGCCCTTCTTGATCCCCCCGGTGCCGTGGTCGGAGCCGACGGCGTGGTCGTGGTAGTGCCAGTAGCCCGCGCTCCCGGGCCGCCAGCTGCCATCCCTGCGCCGGCCCGGCGTATGGGTGCGCCAGGTGTAGGTGCGGGTGCCACCGGGTTTGACGGTGCTTCTGTTCATCCGGGTGCCGTCGCTCGCGACGTCGTAGTCGACGCCGTGCGCATGGAAACCGGCTGGCACATCCAGGAGGTTCTCGAACTCGATGTGCAGGGTGTCGCCCTCGTTCAGCTCGATCAGGGGCCCCGGAACCGACGGCTTGCCCTTCTTCAGGCCGTAGCCCATCCGGCCGTCCGCCAGCTTCTCCGCGTACAGCTTGATCCGGCGGACGGCCCCTCCCTCGGGGGCGGTCCTGAGCAGGCTTTCCGATGCATCGGAGTCACTCGTCCCGCGAGAGAACGCTGTCGTCCCGGTCACGGCCGCCACCCCGCCGCCTACCAGGATCCGCCGGTTGAAGCTTCTTCTGTCCATGCCGAACTCCCTACTGCGCTCAAGGAATGTATGGAGTACAGCGATCCGTCCCGGGTCACGGAACCCGCGCAGACCGCGGAGACCATGGAGGCTACGGGGAGTCCGGTGGCTTCAGAGGCTGTCGCGGGTGGCGGGGCGCAAGTGCCGCTCGGACGGCCGCACCCGTACGAGGAGCGGCAGCGCGGACCCGTATCAGTCGGCCGGCGGAACGGACCCCTATCAGCCGGCCGGGGCCGCGTGCCGAGGCAGGTGGTCGGGCTCTTCCGGGTGCCGGTGGGACCAGAGCAGGAACACCGCGCAGGAGACCAGCGCCCATACCGCGAGCACCAGATACGGGAAGATCCGCTGGTGCCCCTGGTAGTAGACGGCGGCGTGCTGGGCGTTGACCGAGGCGCCCGGCGGGAGCCAGCGGCCGATGAAACCGAGCACCGACGGCAGCAGCGGCCAGGCCACCGCGCCGCCGGAGGAGGGGTTGCCGAGCATCACCATCAGCCCCCAGGTGGGCACGATCGCCCAGCGCCCGATCAGGGCGCGGAACATGGTGAAGACCATGCCCGTGGTGAACATGGTGAAGGCGAGGATCATCCACGACTGGACGAACGGCAGGTGGACGGAGCCGAGCAGCCAGTTGACCACGGCGGCGACGGTGAACCCGCCGAGCAGGGCGTAGGCGAGGGTGAATCCGATCCGCTCCAGCGGCCGCAGTGCCTTGGCGTGCACGCTCAGCTGGATCGCGCCGACGAAGCCGACGATCACCGCGGCGAGCGAGATGTAGAAGAGCGTCAGGCCGCGCGGGTCGCCCCGTTGGAGGGGCTTCACATCCGTGACCTTCACCGGCACCCGGACCGTTTGGCTCACCTTCAGCGAGGACTCGGTGAGCACCTGGGCGACCGCGGCGCCGGACGCGCTCGCGACGTACAGGCGGATGCGGCCTTTCTCGGGCCGCAGGATCGCGAAGACCTTCTGCTCCTCCACCGCGGTCCGGGCCTGGGCCACGGTGGGGTACTTGTGCAGCACCAGCGAGGCGTTGAGCGCCTTGTCCAGTGCGCCGAGGAAGGTCTTCTGGCGAGCGGTGTCGAGGCGGCCGACCACTGCGGTCGGGATGTTGTGCGGGGTCGGGTTGGCCATCGCGTAGGTGTAGGAGCCCGCGAAGAGACCGGCCGCGGCCGAGATGATGAACAGGAGCACGACGGCGGGCAGGTAGGGGGACGCCTTGAACGCCGCCCATCGGTCTCCGGGGCCCGGGGGCCGGGCGTGCCCGCCGCGCGGGGAGTGCGGTTCCAGGCCGGGTGCGCTCATGCCTCGCCGCCCTCGTCGCGTCGGGCCCTGCTCGGCTGGACCCGTTTCGGTTCGCCCGGCATCTTCGGGTACTCCGGTGGGTACGGCAGGTCGCCCAGCCCGTGGTCCCGCTCGTCCCGGTCCGCCAGCTCCAGCAGCCCGTCGAGCCGGAAGGCGTGCTCCTCCATGTCCACGTGCACATCACCGGCCTCGGCATACCGGCCGGGCATCGTCCGGATGTCGAAGTCGCGCGGTTGGGCGTCGTCGAGTTCCGTCCAGCGCAGCGGGGCGGAGACCGGGGCATGCGGGAAGGGGCGTACGGAGTAGGCGGAGGCGATGGTGCGGTCGCGGGCGGTCTGGTTGTAGTCGACGAAGATCCGCTCGCCGCGTTCCTCCTTCCACCAGGCGGTGGTCACCCGGTCCGGCATTCTCCGTTCCAGTTCGCGCCCGGTGGCGATGGCGGCGCGCCGGACCTGGGTGAAGGTCCAGCGCGGCTCGATGGGGACGAAGACATGGATGCCGCGGCCGCCGGAGGTCTTGGGCCAGCCGCGCAGACCGTGGTCGTCGAGGACGGACCGCAGCTCGTGGGCGGCAACCACCGCATCGGCGTAGTCCGTTCCGGGTTGCGGGTCGAGGTCGATGCGCAGTTCGTCCGGGTGCTCGGTGTCGGTGGCGCGGACCGGCCAGGGGTGGAAGGTGAGCGTGCCGAGGTTGGCCGCCCAGATGACGGCGGCGACTTCGGTGGGGCAGATCTCGTCGGCGGAGCGACCGCTGGGGAACGCGATCCGGGCGGTGGGGATCCAGTCGGGGAGGTTCTTCGGGGCCCGCTTCTGGTAGAAGAAGTCGGCGTCGACGCCGTCCACGAAGCGCTGGAGGGTGGTCGGCCGGTTGCGCAGGGCGCGCGTGATGCCCGGGCCCACGGCCAGGAAGTACTCGGCCACGTCCCTCTTGGTGTATCCCTTCTCCGGGAAGTACACCTTGTCCGGACTCGACAGCCGTACCGCCCGTCCGCCGGCTTCGAGCTCCACCGCCGCTCCCGCTGCGCCCATGTCGGTCACCGTAGGCCGGGCTCACCCCTGCCGCATATCGGGAGACGTCGGTACAACCTTGGGCAAGAATCGGGTGCATGGACCTGCCGGTGATGCCTCCTGTGAAGCCGATGCTCGCCAAGTCCGTCGCGAAGATCCCGCCCGGTATGCAGTACGAGGCCAAGTGGGACGGCTTCCGTGCCCTGGTGTACCGCGACGGCGACGAGGTGGTCATCGGCAGCCGGACCGGCAAGCCGCTCACCCGGTACTTCCCGGAGCTGGTCCCGGCCGTCCGGGAGAGTCTGCCGCCGCGCTGTGTGATCGACGGCGAGATCGTCGTCGCGTACGGCGGGCGGCTGGACTTCGACCGGCTCAGCGAGCGCATCCACCCCGCCGAGTCCCGGGTGCGGCTGCTCGCCGAGCGGACCCCGGCCAGTCTGGTCGCCTTCGACATCCTGGCGGTGGGCGACGATTCGCTGCTCTCGCTCCGGCAGGCCGACCGGCGTGCGGTACTGGAGGCGGCGCTCTCCGGCGCCTCGCCCCCGGTCCATCTGGCGCCCGCGACCAGGGACCCGGCGGTCGCGCAGGAGTGGTTCGAACGGTTCGAGGGCGCGGGCCTCGACGGTGTGGTCGCCAAACCGCTCGATCTGCCGTACCGCCCCGACACCCGCGCGATGTACAAGATCAAGCATGAGCGGACCGCGGACTGTGTGGTGGCGGGGTACCGCTTCCACAAGAGCGGCCCGGTCGTCGGCTCGCTGCTGCTCGGCCTGTACGACGCGCAGGGCGTCCTGCAGCACGTCGGCGTCTGCGGGGCCTTCTCGATGAGACGCCGCGAGGAGCTCGCCGCTGAGCTGGAACCACTGCGGACCGATCACGCCGACCACCCGTGGGCCGCCTGGGCGGACGCCGAGGCGCACGAGCACGCCCGGCTGCCCGGGGCGCAGAGCCGCTGGTCCGGGAAGAAGGACCAGTCGTGGGTGGCGCTGCGGCCGGATCGGGTCTGCGAGGTGGCGTACGACCACATGGAGGGCGACCGGTTCCGCCACACGGCCCAGTTCCGCCGGTGGCGGCCGGACCGCACCCCCCCAAGCTGCACGTACGCGCAGTTGGAAGAGGTGGTGCGGTACGACCTGGCCGAGGTGCTGTCAGGCGGCTGACTCCGCGTCCGACGGATCCGACGTATCCGACGGGGTGACGCACGGGTCGTCGCTGTTGCTCGGGTCGGGCGCGGGTGAGTCGGAGGACTCGCTCGGGTCCGGGGAGTCCGTGTCCGTGGGGCAGCCGGAGTCCGAGGGGCTGGGCTCGGGATCGGTGCTGGGGTCCGTAGGGGTTGATTCAGTGTCGGTCGGGTCCGGGGAGTCGCCCGGGTCGGTGGGGTCCGTGGAGTCGGTGGGTTCCGTGGAGCCGCTCGGGTCCGTCGAATCGCTCGGGTCCGGGGAACCGGTCGGTGAGCCGGAGGTGCCGGGGGACGCCGATGACGAGGGGCTGGTCGAGCTGCTGGGCTGCGGGCCCACGACGATGCCGCCCTCCTTGGTGCCCGGACCGCCGACGGGGTGCGTCGCCTTGTTCGGCCCGCCCGCGCCGGGGCTCTTGGGCACGGTGCCCTGGCCGTCGGCCACCAGGTGGACGCCCTTGCGGTAGAACTCCAGCCAGGACAGCACCGTGCGCAGATAGGTGTCCGAGTGGTTGTAGCTGAGGATCGCCCGGTCCAGGTCCGCCTTCACGGCCAGATCGCGCGTGCCCGCGCAGAGGTAGGCGCCGGCGGCCAGGGCCGCGTCGTAGATGTTGTTCGGATCGCGGCGGCCGTCGCCGTTCCCGTCCCGGCCCCAGTGTGCCCAGGTGGAGGGGATGAACTGCATCGGGCCAACCGCCCGGTCGTACCGCGTGTCCCCGTCGTACACCCCGTTGTCGGTGTCCGGGATGTTCGCGAACCCGGCGCCGTTGAGCACCGGGCCGAGGATCGGGGTGAGCGTGGTGCCGTTGGCGTCGACCCGGCCTCCGGCGGCCTGCCCGGATTCGACCTTGCCGATCGCCGCGAGCAGCTGCCACGGCAGATGGCATCCGGGGTCGGAGCGCCCGATCGAGGACTCGGCCTTGCGGTAGGCCGCCAGCACCGTGGCCGGGATGCCCGCCTCGGCCCACGCCAGGCTCGCACCGGCGCTCTGCTTCGCACCCTTCTTCGGCGGCTCCGGCGACTCCAGCGGGGGCAGTTCGGTGTGGTACGAGTCGTCGTTGGCCACCTCGGTCCATCGAACCTCTTCGGCCTCCTGGCGCTCCTTGGCGGTCAGGTCGTGCCGCACGGTTCCTGGTGCCTGGGACGCGGTGAGTGCGGCCATCGCAGCGACTGCGGCGGCGGTGCCGCCGACGCGGCGGCGCACGGTGCCGTTGAACCTCATGCGTTCTCCCCTCTCCCCTGGGTCACTGGGTGAACGTGTCGATGGCGGAGATCCGCCAGGTGTTGCCTTGTCGGACGGCGTCCACGGCGAACATGGCCGCCGCGTAGGTCGTCTCCTCCGACGTGCCGGTACGGGTGTTGCTCTGGTCGGCGAAGATCAGCAGCCGGGCCCGGTCCCCGTCGAGGAACTCCACACCGCTCTCGGTCACGGTCGTGGTGAGGACGAGCTTCTGCTTCGCGCCCTGCTCCTTCACCCCCGCGAGCATGTCCTTGTGCTGCTGCACGGCCTTGCCGACGAGCCAGGTCCGCGCCGCCTCGTCGGACTTGGCGGTGGCGGCGTAGTTGTACGAGAAGACCGCACCGACCGCCTCGGTGATCTGGCCCTTCACCTCACTGGTCCGGCTGATGTCGGTGAGGGCGGTGTTCTGGCGGCTGGAGTCGCCGCGCAGATCGTCGGCCGCGGTGAACGACCAGGCGGCGAAGGCGCCGAGGAGGACGGTGAGCGCGCAGAGCACGACGGGCAGCCGGACCCGGAGGCGGGACAGGGACCGGGACCCCGGCTCGGGCGACGTCTCCGCCTTCGCTTCGTCGTCCTCGTCCTCGTCGGCCGTCTCTTCGTCCGCCTCCGCCTCGTCCGTCGGCTCCTTGTCGCGGTCCTTTGCGGACTCCTCGGGATCGGGTCCGGTCCCGGACCGCTGCTCGTCCTCGGCGGCCGGCTCCGTGCTGCGGGGTGATGCGGTCGCGCGTTCCGCGGCGGCAACCGTCGCCAACCTGCGCTGACGGTTCACCAGGTGACGGGTCGTCGACATGTGCGGGGTTCCTCTCGGTGGTGGTGTGGGCCGGACGGTGCCGGGGGCTTCAGCCGGCCGTGTTTCCGACCGGCGCCTGCCCGAGGGCGCTGAGCTTCCACCCGTCGGAGGTGTGGGTGAGCTGGCCGAGCATCCGGCTCTCCTTCACCGAGGGCTTGCCCGTCGAGGCCGTCACGGTGATCCGCAGGGCCACCATGACCGAGGCTTTGCCGGCCCGTTCGTCGAGTTCGGTGACCGCACCGGACAGCACCTTGGCGGTGCTGACGGTCTTCGCCTCCTGGATCTGCTTCTTGAACCCGTCCCGTCCGTCCACGAGTTGCTTGTGCAGGTCGCCGGTGGTGGAGTCCTCCCACCGGCTCAGCCCCTGGTCCAGCTTCTGGTGGTCGAGCGTGTTGAGGTTCTGTACCGCCTGCTCACCCGCGGCCAGCGCGTCGTCGCGGGTGCGCCCGTAGTCGGCCGAGTCGTCGTGCGCGGCCCCGTACCAGGACGAGGCGCCCCAGGCCGCGCCGCCCGCCGCCAGGACTGTCAGCACGAGCGCCGCCACCACCAGCGGGTTCTTCGTCGTCCGTGTCCGTGCCATTGCTGTTTCTCCCTTGCCGGCGGTGCTGAGTGGTGGGTGTCCGAGGGGCGGTGGCCGAGCTTCTGGCTATCTGGAGGTGATGTCGACGATGGTCCAGTGCCCGTTGCGGAGTTGGGCGGTCACGGACAGCTGGGCGGCGGCCGTGGTGGCGGCCTTGCCCCGGCGCTCGTAGACCTGGTCGAGGAAGACCAGCAGATGGGCGTCGGAACGGGTGAGCCGGGTGACCCCGGCCCGTACGACATGGGTGGTCAGGGTCAGGTTCTGGTCCTTCGCCTGCTTCTCGACCTGGCCGAACAGTGCCGCGTACTGCTGCAGCGCCTGTCCGCCGAGGAGCTGCTGGGCCGACTTCTTGGTGGCGGCGGTGTCCTGCGGGCCGTACGAGAAGACCTTGCCCAAGGCACTGCTCACATCGCCCACGACGCGGCTGGTCGCCTCGGTGTCGCTCAGCGCCAGGTTGTCGGTGGCCGGGGTGTCCCTCAACTGCTGGGCGCGGACGAAGAATCCGGCGCCGGCCACGACCAGGGCGACGGTCAGCAGCACGACCGCCGCGCGCCACAGACGCCGGGCCGTCCCGGACCGCTCGTCCCGGTCGGGCTCGCCCCCGTCGTCGCTCGGGTCCGTGGCCACCTCGGCCTCGGGAGCCTCGGCGGCCTCCGCAACCGCCAACTCCTCGGCCTCGGCGGTCTTCTCCTCGGTGCTCACCATCGCCGTCCTCCTCCCCCGTGCCTCATGCCGCACCCACCGCGATCGCAGTGAGCGCCTTGACCTTCCAGCCGTCCGCAGTACGGGCGAGCGTGGCCTCGAACCGCTTGCGTTCGGTGCCGGCCTCGCCGGTGCGCGGGGTGACCCGGACGTCGACGGTCGCGATCAGCTCGGCCGTACCCGCGCGTTCGTCGAGTGCGGTGAGTGCCGCGTCGGTGACCGTGCCGCGGGCCGTGCTGCCGCTCTTCTTCAGCTCCTGGGCGTCCTTGCCGCGGGTGCGCTTCAGCTGGTCGTGCAACGGCCCGGTCGAGGAGTCCAGCCACTGTTGCAGTCCGGCGTCCACACTCGTGGCGTCCTTGCCGTTGAGGCTGTTCAGCCGGGCGAGATGCTGCTTGCCCGCCACCAGGGCCGCGTCGCGGCTCTTCGCGTACGCGAGGGTCTCGTCGCCGCGCGCCTGGGTGTACGACCAGGCCCCGAACCCGCAGATCAGGGCGGCGCCGAAGACGACCGCGGCGCCGATGAGCTTCCCCTGGTGCGCGTTCACTCGGCGGCCCCCAGTCCCAGCAGCCCCGCCATGCCGTCCGCGGCGGGCGACGCGTTCGCGGTGGCCCCGAGCGCACCCGGGAGCTTGCCTCCCGCGTCGGCGCCCAGGCGCAGCGTGCCCGGCTTCGCGGGCGTGGGCACGGCGCCGCCCTTCGGGGCGTTCGCGCTGCCGCGTACGTTGATGCCGGTGCCGGGCGAGGCGGTGCAGCGCGCCTTGGTGTTGACCGCGGGGCCGGTGGTGGTGTCGAGGCCGTTGCGGTACGTCGTGCCGCCGTATCCGGCGGTGCAGGGCAGCGGGTCGAAGAAGGTGACGGACATCCCGAACCGGGCCCCGTCCTCGTCCACGGCGGTCGCTCCGGCCGCGACGACCGCGGGCAGTTTCACCAGGAGTTCCTCGATGCCGCGCTGCCGAGTGACGGCGACCTCGGAGGTGGTGAGGAGGTTCGCGACGACGACGCCGAATTCGGGGTCGAGGTCGCGCAGCAGACCGCTGATCTGCTCGGTCGCGCCGGGTGCGGCGGCGATCAGCTTGCGCAGGTCGGTGTCCGAGCCCTTGAGCTGGGCCGCGAGTTCCTTGGCCCCGGAGGCGAATCCCTTCAGCGCCTCGCCCTGTTCGGCCTGGGTGCGCAGGACGACCTCGCCGTCCTCCATCAGCTTGGTGTTGGTGGGCAGTGCGTCGTCGGCCGCCTGCACGAACTCGCTGCTGGTGTCCAGCAGGACCTGGAGGTCGTCGCCGCGGCCTTCGAAGGCGGCGCCGAACTCGTCGACCACGGTCCGCAGCGACTCCAGGTCGACGGAGCCGGCGAGGTCGTTGACGCTGGTGAGGATGTTCGTCACCGGTGCCGGGACCGTGGTGTCGGCCTGGTCGATGACCGACCCGTTCGCCAGGAAGGGCCCGTCGGTGCGGGTGGGCCGGAGGTCGACGTACTGCTCGCCGACGGCGGAGAGGCTGGCGACGACGGCCTTCAGGTCGTCGGGGATGGGTGGTGCGGACTTGTTGATCCGCAGTTCGGCCTCCACCCCGTCGTCGGTGAGTTCGATCGGGCCGACACGGCCCACCGAGACCCCACGGTAGGTGACGTTGGAGTGGGTGAACAGCCCTCCGGTGCGGGAGAGTTGGACCTTGACGGTGTAGTAGTCGCGCATCCCGATGTAGTGGCCGAGGTCGGCGTACCGGACGCCCAGATAGCCGAGCACCAGCACGGCGATGATCAGGAACGCGATGTTCTTCAGCCGGGTGGCGAGGGTGATCATCGGTTGCTCCCCTCCGAGGCCGAAGACGTTCCGGACGGCGTGGTCGTGGTCGTTTGCGAGTCGGTGACCGACGGCAGCGGCAGCGGCAGTTGGGCCGCGGCCGCCTTGACCGTCGCGGTCGTCGTGGTGGCGTCCGGGTCGTAGGCCGGGATGATCGTGGTGCCGGGGACCGCGGCCATGTCCAGGTAGACGTTGAGGTAGTCGCCCTTGACGCCGCGCAGCACCTCGTCGGTGAACGGGTAGGTCATCAGCACCTGGAGGGAGTCCGGGAGGTCGTTGCCGGAGTCGGCGAGCGCCTTCAGGGTGGGGGCGATGGCCTTGAGGTCGGCGATCGTGTCCGCCTTGCTCTTGTTCACGGTGTCGACGGCGACGGTGGACAGGGTGTCGAGTGCGCGCAGCATGGTGAGGAGGGAGCCGCGCTGTTTCTCCAGGACCTTCATCCCGGGGCTGAGGTCGGTGAGGACCTTGCCCACGTCCTGTTTGCGGGTGGCGAGGGTGGTGGAGAGCCGGTTGACTCCGTCGAGCGCCTCGGTGATGTCCTGCTTGTGGTCGTCGAGGTCGGTGACGAGGGTGTCGATGCGGCTGAGCGCGGACCGGATCTGCGGTTCCTGGCCGGACATCGCCTTGTTGAGTTCGACCGTGATGGTCTTGAGCTGGTTGATGCCACCGCCGTTGAGGAGCAGGGACATCGCGCCGAGCACCTCTTCGACCTCGGCGTTGCGGTTGGTCCGGGCGATCGGGATCTTGGCACCGTCGGTGAGGGTGCCCTGGGCCTTCCCGGCCGCGGGCGGGGTGAGCTGGATGTACTTCTCGCCGAGCAGGCTGGACTGTTCCAGTTGGGCGTACGCGTTGGCGGGCAGTTCGACCTTCCCGTTGACGCGCATGGTCACCCGGGCCTGCCAGCCGTCCGGGGCGAGGGAGATCTTGGTGACGCGGCCGACGGCGACGTCGTTGACCTTCACCGAGGACTGCGGGGAGAGGCTGAGTACGTCCGCGAACTCGGCGGTGATCTCGTACGGATGGTCCCCGAGGTCCGCGCCGCCGGGCAGGGTCACCTGGTCGATGCCGTTGAACTCCGGGGCCTCGCAGCCCCTGACGACGAGGAGGCAGCAGAGGCCGAAGACGACCAGGGTGGCGCCGCCGGTGGTGGCGAGGGCGCCGGGTCTGCGCAGGGTCCGGCTCACTGGTTCGCCCCCTTGGTGTCGTTGTTCTTCGCCGTCCCGGTGGCCTCGGAGGTGCCGTAGACGGTGCCCACGGCCGGCAGCGGCAGCGAGGGCAGGGACTTCTGCTCCTCGGCCGTCACCGGGGAGAGACCTTCCAGGCTCGCCGTCGATTCGGTGAGCGGTCCGCCCATGCTGAGCTCGTTGAGGTTGGTCCGGCCGTTGAGGGTCCGGTTCGTCGGGTCGTACGCGTTGATGAGGTTGCCCGCGGAGAGCGGCAGGATGTCGAGGGAGTCGGCGAGCGAGGCCCGCTGGTTCACGAGGGTCTGGGTGATCGGCACCAGGGCGGCCACGTTCTTCTTGAGTGCTCCGCGGTTGTCCTGGATGAAGGTCTTGACCTGGGCGAGTGCGGTGCCGAGTTCCTTGAGCGCGGCGCCGAGGTTCTCCTTGTCGTCGGCGAGGAAGCCGGTCACCGAGTTCAGCTGCTGCTCGGCGGCGCGCACATTGCCGTCGTTGTCCTTCAGCATCGTGGTGAAGGACTGGAGGTAGGACAGGGTGTCGAAGAGGTCCCCGCTGCTCTTGTCGAGGGTCTTGGTGGCCTTGCCGAACTGTTCGATGGAGTCCCCGATGTCCTTGCCGTTGCCCTGGAGGTTCTTCGCTCCGGTGTCGAGGAGTCCGGCGAGCGCTCCGTCCGCGTTGGCGCCGTTGGGTCCGAGCGCGTCGGCGAGTTCGGTGATGGAGTCGTACAGCTGGTCCACCTCGACCGGCGTCGCGTTGTTCGCGGCGGGCAGTTCGGCGCCGTCGGCCAGTGCCGCTCCCCCGTCGTAGGCGGGGGCGAGCTGGACGTACCGGTCGGCGACGAGGCTGGGGGCGACGACGACGGCGTGCGCCTCCTTGGGGATCTTGATGCCCTTGTCGACCCGCAGGACGACCTTGACCTCCTTGCCGTGCGGGGTGACCGATTCGACGGTTCCGGCCCGCACGCCGAGGATCCGCAGGTCCGATCCGGCGTAGACACCGGTGGCCTGGTCGAAGTACGCGGTGACGGTCGTGGTGCCTTCTTCGTCCATGGCCATCACCCCGGTGGTGGCAACGGCGGCCACTACGACGAGTCCGGCGCCGATGCCGACGATGCGCGTCAGTCTCATGTCAGCTGCCGCCTTCTTGCTTGGGAGGCATACATCCGGTCTCCGGCGGGGTGTCGGCGGGGAGGTAGTTCTTCGGGACGACGCCGCAGACGTAGTTGTCGAACCAGCGGCCGTTGCCGAGGGTGTTGCCGACGAGCCGGTTGTACGACCCGGCGAGCGAGAGCACCTTGTCGAGGCTCTTGCGGTTCTTCACCAGGACCGCGGTGACCCGGCTCAGTGCGGTGAGCGTGGGCTTGAGCTGTTTGTTGTTGTCGGCGACGAGTCCGGTGAGCTGGGTGCCCAGGTCCCGGGTGCCGGTGAGCAGCAGATGGATGGAGTCGCGGCGGGCCTGGATCTCGCCGAGGAGCAGGTTGCCGTCCTCCAGGAGCGTTTCGAAGCTGCTCTTCTTGTTGGAGAGCGTCTTGGTGAGCTGCTTGCTGCTCTTGAGGAGGGTGGCGAGCTGGGCGTCGCGTTCGGAGACGGTCTTGGACAGGGCGGAGAGCCCGTTCGCGGCGCTCTTCACGTTCGGAGGGGAGTCCTTGAACGTGGCGGAGATCGTCTCGAAGCTCTTGGCGAGCTGGGCGGTGTCGATCTCGTCGATGGTCTCGCCGAGGCCGTTGAACGCCTGGGTGACGTCGTACGGCGAGGTGGTGCGGCTCGCGGTGATGCGCTCGCCGGGGTCCTGCGGGGCGTTGCCCAGCGGGTCGACGGCGAGGTACTTGTCGCCGAGCAGGGTCTTGATGGCGATGCCGACGGTGCTGGAGTTGCCGATCCAGGCGTCCTTGACCCGGAAGGTGACCTTGACCTTGGCGCCGTCGAGGGCGACGCCGGTGACCTCGCCGACCTTCACTCCGGCGATCCGGACCTCGTCGCCGTCGGAGAGCCCGGCCGATTCGGTGAAGTCGGCGGTGTAGGTCGTGCCGGTGCCGATGAAGGGCAGCGAGTCGGCGCTGTAGGCGCCGTATCCGAGGAGGGCCAGGACGAGCAGGCCGACGGTGCCGACGGCGACCGGGTTGCGTTCCCGTACGGGCTTGATTCTCATGACAGGCACCTCGGCTGGGTGATCTCGATGCCGGTGGGCGGCGTGGATCCGTCACTGGTCGCCACGCCGCTGACCTTGGCCTCGCAGAGATAGAGGTTCAGCCATGAGCCGTACGAGGCGAGGCGGCTGATCGCGGTCATCTTGGCCGGGGTCTTCTCCAGGAAGTTCTCGATCTTCGAGGAGTTGTCCGCCAAGTTGTCGGAGAGGCGCCCGAGTTGCTTGATGTCGTCCTTCAGCGGCTTGCGTCCGTCGTCGAGCAGGTCGGCGGTGACGGTGGTGAGCGCGCCCATCGCGGTGACGGCCTCGCCGAGCGGTTTGCGGTCGCCGGCGAACCCGGTGACAAGCTTCTGGAGAGTGTCGACGAGGTCGTTGAAGCCGTCCTCGCGGTCGTTGACGGTCTCCAGGACCGTGTTGAGGTTCTTGATCACCTCGCCGATCACCTTGTCCTTGGCGGCGACGGTGCTGGTCAGCGAGCCGACGTGCTGGAGGATGCTGTCGACGGTGCCGCCTTCGCCCTGGAGCACCTGGACGATGGAGCCGGCGAGCTCGTTGACGTCCGGCGGAGAGAGCCCTTCGAAGAGCGGCTGGAAGCCGTTGAAGAGCTGCGTGAGGTCGAGGGCCGGGGAGGTGCGGGAGACCGGGATGGTCGAGCCGGCGTCGAAGCTCTCGCCGACCGGTCCGGCGCCCTGGTCGAGGTCGATATAGCGCTGGCCGACCATGTTGAGGTACTTGATGGACGCGGTCACCGAAGCCGGGAGCTTGCGGCCCTTCTTGACGCTGAAGCCGACCTCGGCGAGCCGCCGGTCGGCGACCTTGATGGAGTCGACCTGGCCGACCTTGACGCCGGCGATCCGGACGCTGTCGCCGACGATCAGTCCGGTGGCGTCGGTGAACCGGGCCTTGTAGCCGACGGTGTCGCCGACGCTGGTGTTGGCGATGGAGAGGGCCAGGACGGTGGTGGCCAGTGCGGTGACCACGACGAAGACGATCGATTTCGCGAGGGGCCCGGCCAGGGAGCGGCGCTTCACTTGAGCTTCACCTCCGCACCGCGGAAGGCCGGTCCGATGAGCACGCTGCTCCACTCGGGCAGATCCTGCGGCTGGACTTTCAGTGAGGGAGCCACCAGCTCGTTGACGAGCAGGCTCTCCTGCGGGGAGTTGGGCATGCCGAGGGTCGCGTCCGCTGCCGCCACCTCTTCGGGGGCGCCGGATGCGGACTCCTGCGAGGTCTGCTCGTCGGCCGCGGCTCGGCGGTCCGCGGTCGGCACGGTGTCGCCGATGTAGGGCAGGGAGTAGCAGTGGGGTCCGCCGGTCGCGTTGTAGACCGGGGTGTCCTTTCCGGCCACGTACTTCCCCTTGGAGGGCACGGTCTTCAGCGTGACGTGCAGACCGGGTTGGTCGGTGCCCTTGCCGAGTGCCTTGTCCATCGCCGGGACGAACCCGGCGACGGTGCGCAGGGTGCAGGGGAACTCCGAGGAGTACTTCGCGAGGGTCTCCAGGGTCGGCCTGCCCGACGCGGAGAGCCGGATGAGGTTGTCCTTGTTCTTCCGCAGGAAGGTGGTGATGTCCTGGGCGGAGGAGGTGGTCGACCCGTATGTCTCGGCGAGCCCGGCCTGCTTCTCGACGAGGGTGCTGCTGGTGGTGGTGAAGTCGGTGAGCGCGTCGAGGATGTCCGGTGACGCGTCCGCGTACACCGTGCTCACCTTGACGAGCTGCTTCAGGTCCTCGTTGAACGTGGGCAGTTCGGGGTTGAGCTTCTTCAGGTGGGCATCGAGTTCGACGAGCGTGTCGCCGAGCTTCTCGCCCCGCCCCTCAAGCGCCTGGGAGACGGCGGTGAGGGTGGCGGACAGCTTCTGCGGCTGTACGGCGGTGAGCAACGGCAGGACGTTGTCGAGGACCTGTTCCAGCTCGATGGCGTTGCTGGAGCGGTCCTGCGGGATCTCGTCCCCGGCCTTCAGTGTCTGCGTGGAGGGCACGTCCGGCGGGACGAGTGCCACGAACCGTTCCCCGAAGAGGGTGGTGGGCAGCATCTGGGCGGTGACACCGGCCGGG
The DNA here is from genome assembly GCF_040680455.1 of Streptomyces sp. NPDC052052. Taxonomy (NCBI): domain Bacteria; kingdom Bacillati; phylum Actinomycetota; class Actinomycetes; order Kitasatosporales; family Streptomycetaceae; genus Streptomyces; species Streptomyces sp. NPDC052052. The sequence goes on from NZ_JBFAWU010000009.1 coordinate 51,258, forward strand.
ATCTGGTCGAGCTTGTCGGGCTGGATGGCGAGGGTGAGACGGGCTCCCTCCCCCTCGGCCGCGATGGTGCGGACCTGGCCGACGACGACACCGCGCAGTTTCACGTCGGCGTTGTCGTGCATCTCGTTGCCGACGGATCCGGTCCGCAGGGTCACGGTGGCGTCGTGGGTGAAGTCCTTGTTGTACACCGCGACCGACACCCACACGAGAACGACGGGTACGAGGAGGAAGCCTGCCCCGGACAGCCGGCGGCGTACCGTCTGCGCGTTCATCATCCGGCCACCTTCACGGTCGTCGTGGCTCCCCAGATGGCGAGGGAGAGGAAGAAGTCGGTGACGCTGATCAGCACGATCGCGTTGCGCACCGAGCGTCCGACGGCGATGCCCACCCCGGCGGGGCCGCCCTCGGCCCGGAATCCGTAGTAGCAGTGGGCGAGGATCACCATCACGCTGAAGATCAGCACCTTGAGCACCGACAACAGGACGTCGTCCGGGGAGAGGAACAGGTTGAAGTAGTGGTCGTACGTGCCCGACGACTGTCCGTTGAACAGGACGGTGACGTAGCGGGAGGCGACGTACGAGGAGAGCAGTCCGATCGCGTACAGCGGGACGATCGCGACGACTCCCGCGATGACCCGGGTGGTGACCAGGTACGGCATGGACCGCACGCCCATCGCTTCGAGGGCGTCGACCTCTTCGTTGATCCGCATCGCGCCGAGCTGGGCGGTGAAGCCGGCTCCGACGGTGGCGGAGAGAGCGAGTCCGGCGACGAGCGGGGCGATCTCACGGGTGTTGAAGTAGGCGGAGATGAAGCCGGTGAAGGCGGAGGTGCCGATCTGGTTGAGCGCCGCGTACCCCTGGAGGCCGACGACCGTGCCCGTGAAGAGCGTCATCCCGATCATCACGCCGATGGTTCCGCCGATGACGCCGAGGCCGCCGCTACCGAAGGCGACTTCGGCGAGCAGCCGCTGCACCTCCTTGAGGTAGCGGCGCAGGGTCCGGGGAATCCATATCAACGCACGTATGTAGAAGTTGAGTTGATCGCCCGAGCGATCCAGCCAACCAAGCATGGACATCTTCGCTCAGCTCCCCTTCGCGGGGACGATCTGGAGATAGATCGCCGTGAGGACCATGTTCACGAAGAACAGCAGCATGAAGGTGATGACGACGGACTGGTTGACCGCGTCACCGACGCCCTTGGGGCCGCCGCGCGGGTTCAGTCCGCGGTAGGCGGCGACGATGCCGGCGATGAACCCGAAGATCAGCGCCTTGAACTCGCTGATGTAGAGGTCGGGCAGCTGGGCGAGGGCGGAGAAGCTGGCGAGGTAGGCGCCGGGGGTGCCGTGCTGCATGATCACGTTGAAGAAGTAGCCGCCCAGGGTGCCGACGACCGAGACCAGACCGTTGAGCATGACGGCCACGAACATGGTGGCCAGGACTCGCGGGACGACCAGGCGTTGGATGGGCGAGACGCCCATGACCTCCATCGCGTCGAGTTCCTCGCGGATCTTGCGTGATCCGAGGTCGGCGCAGATCGCCGAACCGCCCGCGCCGGAGATCAGCAGCGCCACGATGAGGGGGCTGGCCTGCTGGATGACGGCGAGGACGCTGGCGCCGCCGGTGAAGGACTGGGCGCCGAGCTGCTGAGTGAGTGAGCCGACCTGGAGGGCGATGACCGCGCCGAAGGGGATGGAGACGAGGGCCGCGGGCAGGATGGTGACGCTGGCGATGAACCAGAACTGTTCGATGAACTCCCGTACCTGGAAGGGCCGTCGGAAGACGTCGCGGGTCACGGACAGGGCGAGCGCAAACAGCTTGCCGGTCTCGCGCAGCGGTGCGAGCAGCCTCGTCGGCCGTTGCTGCACCGGAGCCTGCTGCGGGGGCTTCGCATCGATGGTGGGCGGCTCGGGGGGCCGCACCGGGATCTCGGCGGTCACGGGTGTGCACCGCCGGCGGCCGGGCTGTTGCTGTTCATGATGGCCGCGCGGGCGGCTTCCGGGAGCTGGCCCATCATGCCGAGGACCCGCTCCCGGCGGCGCAGGGCCGCCTGGCGGACCGGCATCCCGGGCGAGGGCTCCAGCTGCGGTACGACGGTCCGCGGGGCGGAGCTGTGGTCGTAGCCGTTGCCGTTCAGCTGCTCGGCGGCGAGGGTGGCGGCGTCCTTCTCCTCGGACATGCCGATGGGTCCCTCGCGGCGCCCCGAGAGGAACTGCGAGACGACGGGCATGTCGCTGGTGAGCAGCACCTCACGCGGCCCGAAGGTCACCAGGTTGCGGCAGAACAGCATCCCCATGTTGTCGGGGACGGTCGCCGCGATGTCGAGGTTGTGGGTGACGATCAGCATGGTGGCATCGATCTGCGCGTTGAGGTCGATGAGGAGCTGGGAGAGGAATGCGGTGCGGACCGGGTCGAGTCCCGAGTCCGGCTCGTCGCAGAGGATGATCTGCGGGTCCAGGACGAGCGCACGGGCCAGGCCGGCCCGCTTGCGCATGCCGCCCGAGATCTCACCGGGCAACTTCCCCTCGGAACCGAGGAGTCCGACGATGTCGATCCGCTCCATGACGATGCGGCGGATCTCGGATTCCTTCTTCTTGGTGTGCTCACGAAGCGGGAAGGCGATGTTGTCGAACAGCGACATCGAGCCGAAGAGGGCACCGTCCTGGAACATGAGCCCGAAGAGCTTGCGGGTCTCCATGATGTCCCGCTCGGGGCTGTTCACCATGTCGACACCGTTGATGAGCACGCGGCCCTGTTCGGGCTTCAGCAGGCCGATGATGGACTTGAGGAAGACGGTCTTCCCCGTCCCCGACGGGCCCAGCATGACGCTGACCTCGCCGGCCGGGAGCGTGAGCGACACGTCCTGCCAGATGTTCTGCTTGCCGAAAGACTTGGTAAGGCCTTCGACAACTACTTCGATTCCCATCCCACCTCCTGCATGCGCTCACGAAGTGACAGAAGTGCGCCAAGGGGCGCACGTTAAGTTGACCGACACCGCCAGGACAAGCCTTTGAACAGCCAATTCGTGAACGACCGGCCCACTTGTCATCGAGTGACAAACTTTCGGTCGAACCTTGCGAAGAACTGCGTACGCACCGCCGTCGGCGCAGGCCGGGGCCGGACGCCCCAGGGGGCTCGAGCCAAGGGTCCCGGTACAAGAGCTCGACCCGCGTGACACATCGGGAGCGAGGGGCTCCCGGGCAGGGAGTCGCGGCGGGGAGGCCGCGACGGAGTCCCTGTCTGACGGGTGAGCAATCTCCGGGCGCACCGGACGAGTTGCCGACGGGGGCGAGGTTACGGCTGGGTAACCTGCCCCGCAATACCAGTTCTACAAGTTTTCGTGGGCCCTTGTCGAACCGTCGATTTCTTCGCACTGTCTGAGCAGGGCCCCCGGCGAAATTGTCGTCGAGCGACAACTCCCGAAGCCCCTCCGACGAGCCTCCGTTGATGCCGGGCGCCCACCCGAAGACCACCTGGACCGGCGCGAACGCTCGAGAAAAGGCATCGATTCGGCAACGGTTGCGTGCGAGAGCGCTGCAGGTCCGCCCGGGGAACCTACGCACGGCGTGACAAGGTGGCTTGAAGCCGTACTCACCTGCGGACGAATGTCATGCGCGGGGGCAGATTCTCAAACAGCAGGATTGTGCGCCAGTGTTTCTCGCCAGTAACCTCACGGCTCGGTGAATGGGGAGTTCGGCACCATCATTGCTCGCTCAAGACCCCAGCACCCGCATTTCGCACAGCTATGGTCTGCGCATCCCTCATCTCATGAACCACCGCACGCCGGCTCCGGGGCGGCGCGGACAGACCGAGCAATTCCGGGTTCACCAGGCCGCCGCGACGACGGCTGCCACAGAAAAAGGGGAAGACATGAGATCTGCTTCGAACCGGGTGCGTGTGGGGCTGCTGGCCTCCTTCACCGCTCTGGCCGCCTTCGCGTCCATGGGTTCGGCCACCGCGGCCACCACCCTGAACGGCAACTGGGCGCCCTTCAACCGCTGTCCGGTGGACGCTGCGGCCATGCTGGCCGCGGACGGTGCGACCGACACCGCCACCTGCGTCTCCTCGCACTCGGCGAGCGGCACCATCAAGCTCGGCAACTCCGTGGTTCCGGTGGGCGCCAGCGACCTGCAGATCGGGGTCATCACCCATCCCGGCGGCGGAACCACCGTGGTCTCGCCCCCGGAGGGCGCCCTGGTCGCGGACTCCGCGCAGATCCCCGGCGGACTGCTCGGCCTGATGTGCCCCAGCGACATCCCCGTGATCACCAACATCTGCAATCAGCTGACCGACGCCAAGCTGAACCGAGTGACGGCCACCATCGAGTCCGTCAACAACCCCAGCAGCTTCTCGCTCGTGGCCGGATTCAGCGTCGGAAAGCCGATCGTCACGCTGCCGGTCCGGATCCACCTGGAGAACTCGTTCCTCGGTGACTCCTGCTACATCGGATCTGCTTCGGACCCGATCCTGCTCAACCCGGCGAACCTGACGCGTCCGACCTCCGTCAGCACCCAGAGGTTCGCCGGTGACGGCACCACCGACTCGACCGGCCCCATGGGCCGCATCAGCCTCCTGGGCGCCACCCAGAGCGACACGACGTACGCGGTCCCCGGAGCCACTGGATGCGGGCTGGGCCTGCTCAACTGGGCGGTGAACCTGAAGACCGACCTGCCCTCGGCCTCGGGCAACAACTACGTGAACCTCGACAACGCCCAGACGTACGTCGCGACGATCAACAGCCCCGGCAGCGTCGCCCCTGACGCGGGCAAGCTGCTGTCGCAGTACTGGCACTCGGCGGCCCAGTAACCACTGGCCGTCCGCATCCGACGCCCCGGTGGGGCCACGCTCCTGCGGGAACGTGGCCTTGCCGGGGCGTACAGGCGTGTCGGGCGAGCATCATGAGCTCCTTCCGGGCACGGCACCTGAGCGGATGACGGAGGCCGGATGTGCAACACAAGGCTCCCGTGCCGTCGAGCGAGATACTTGGCATCTCACCCGCCGGCACGGGAGCTTCGGCGGTTCCCTGTCCTGCCTCACTCGGTCTGCCGGGCGCTTTGGCCGAGTGGTCAGGGTGCTCGTCGTCAGTCGTAGCCGCGTGCCAGGCCGTTGAGGCCCCGCGCGCACGCAGAAAGTACCGAGGACGGCCGGCCTACGGGATGATGGTGTACGTCCCCCTCGGACGGGATGACGTCACCGTTGTCGATGAGCCCCAGGCAGCTGGCGTTGGACGCGACCAGGTCGCTCGGACACACCGTGAAAACATGGGTGGAGCTGTCGTACACGCCGGCGACCGTCCCCGTGATATCCGCGGAGCAGCCTATGCCGCTGAAGGGCATGCTCACGCCGGAGACCGTCGCGTAGGTCAACGTAGAGGTCTGTGACGTAACGAAGACGAACCAGGCCCCCCAGGAGGACGTCCACGTCGAGTCCGCCCATGCCACAGCCGTCGAAGCCGAAGGCATCGACGTAACCAGCCGTTCCGGCGTCATTCACCGTTGCACTGACATCAGAGGAGTAGCAGGAGAATCCACCGATTACCGCGTCGTGGAGCGGGCAGTGACGGCGCACCTGCGACCGCCTCCTGGACGTCCCGGACGGGGGTCACGCAGGCCGAGGCCGGCGTTGGGACAACAGCACCACTCACACCGAGAACTGTCATGAGGCTATCGGCGTTCCGCCGAGCCGATGTCTCGTCCTGCGCAAGATTCGCCCATTATCACATCACGGCCAAACAACCTGACGGCACGTCGATCACCCCGCCACCCGTACCCGAGCAACCATGAACCTGTCCGTTGGGTCAACTGGCGGGCTTTACCTCTCCGGAAGTGCTGGGGCTCCGGGCGACGTCGGCATCCGAATCTCGCCGTGCAACGCCCGGTCGGCCGGCGAACGTCGGGCGGAACAAGTGTCCTGCCCGACGTTCGCCGGCTGGGGGGAACGTCCGTGACGTGGTCGCTACTGCGTGCCGGGCATTTTCGGCATGGTCGGCGGGCAGGAGGTGTTCTGCTGTGACGGAACACAGGTCGTCCCCTGGTTCATGTTGATCAAGTTCCCAGGGCCTGAGATGGATGCCGTGAACAAGGCGTCGAGGTCTTCACCACCTGTTCCGCAGCCGGAAAACGGCGGGATATCGACTTCCCCTGAAAGGGGGCCCCCAAAGAAGACATTGGTGTACCCCGCCCCGCCATTAAGAACCACCTTGAACGGGGTTGCGGTCCTGCAGTTACTTCCCACATCCAGGGGCGTTCCGTTGATCTTCACGTCGTGAATACGCAAGGACTGCTTGAAATACACCGTGGCAAAGTTAGTTCGGTTGGGGATCCTACCGATACTCCCTGTGGAGACGGTGATCGGGCCGTTCTCGAATTCGACTTTTGCACTCACCGGCTGGAATCCAAATGCCATAAACGTTGATTCAGCATCCGGAAGCTTCAGATTTGCCAGCGAGTCGATGCGACTGTAGTAGCCGCCCTTTTGATTGGCATTGCGACCAGCTGTGTGCTTGGATGCAATGACGCTGATCAACGCCGGGGTACCTGCGGGATCATTAATGATCATGGCCCCATTCAGCTTACGTACATTGGCGAGCCCGATCGCATAAGCACAACCGAAGGTTCCGGGAAAATTGCCCTCCTTGAGGGGATCACCTTCAGGCGCCTGCGGCGCCTCGCTCCAGTCCATCTCCCCCGTAGGCGGCTCGACCGGACACGGATCGGCATCTTCGGCCGCGGTGTCCTCCGCCTCGACCATGATGCTTCTGGCGGACTTCTCGCCCGACTCTCCGCGCTCCTCCGTACCAGATGTCCCGGGCGCTTCGGCACCCGAGCCGCCTGACACCGCTGACACCGAAACGGTCGCAAGGCGTCCGTCCTGGCCTTCCGAGGGCTCGCAGGTCAGTGTCACCGGAGCCGATTCGCTCTCCTGGTCCAGCGCCGCCGCGGCGCGGAGTACGACCGTCAACTCCCTTGCGGTGAAAACGACGTCACCCGCACTCCCTAGCGTCACCGACGGGACTTCGCCCGAGTGGGCCATCCTCACCGCGCCGTCGGACGGAACTGGGGAGCTCGGAGCGCCGAGGTCCGCCCACTGCGCCTCGACCGACTGGCCGTTCTGCGCCACCTCCACCGTGAGCGTCGCCGTGCTCACCACTCCATCGACACCGGCCGGGAGCAGCCCGACGAGATCAGGCCGTGACAGGGCCACGGCGACCGTCGCAGACCCTGGTTGCACGGGTTGACCGACCTCGCCCGTGGCCGGGACGTCCACTGAGACTTCGGCCGTGACCGTGACCGCCTCAGTGCTGTCCTCCAGGCCGCAGTCGTACGCAAGGGTGACCGACTTCGTACCTTCGTCCGCAGCCGATCCAGGTCCGGACAGCAGCCCGGCAAGGAGCGCGACGCTCACGATCGAGGCAAGCCGTATCGACCGCCTCCCGCCTCTCACGGGTGACTTCATGTTCATCCCGAACCTGTCCTCCACCTTGCGCGTGCCGCAACTGATCTACTGCGGCGCTGTCCCACACCGCACTGGAAACGAGAAGGCCGGGCCGACGGCGGGAGCATCTGTTCGCCGTCGGCCCGTACCCGTGCACTGCTCAGTACTACGGGGTGCTGATCACCGGCGACGTGCCCGTCGATGTCACGTTCACGAGGTACGCGGCATTGAAGCTCGCCACGTCACCGTTGCTGATGAGACCGAGGCAGCTGGCGTTGGACGCGACCAGGCCGTTGCCCGTGCCGTCGATGACAAGCTCACCGGAGCTGTTGTCGTAGTGTCCGTTGACCGTACCCGTGAAGTCGGCGTCACAGCCGACCCCGGAGATGTGGGCCGAGATGGAACTCACCGTTCCGTCAACCCAGTTCGAGTTGGAGGCGTTGATCTGGTTGGCGTTGATCACCCACGGCGTCGCGTTCATCGTGACGTCGAACTCGATGCCGGCGACCTCGCAGTCAGTGAAGGTGATGGCGTCGATGTCGGCAACGGGGTTGCCGCCTGTCGCTTGGAGGGTTCCGGCCGTCACATCGGAGGACACACACTCCAGACCAATCGCCGGCACGTCCAGCGTGGGGTAGTCGGCGTGCGCGGTGTAGGCCCCCGCCGGGGTGACCGTCCACGTCGTCGGGCCGGCCGAGGCCGTCGACACCGTCATTCCGATGGCCGCGCCGAGGGCGGCGGCTACAACTGCGGCTCTGCGTGCAAGGGTGTTCACGGATCTGTATCCCTTCATGGGTGTGTGCCCCGCACCGCAGTTCGCCTCCGGCCGGTTTCGGCGGAACTTACGGGATGGGGTCACAGGACAGAGAAGTGGCAGTCCAACCTGACTGACTGCACGACCGCTTGCGTTCGACGATGACGCTACGGGCGGGTAACGTTCAGCCGCAACACTCCGGACGAAGAATCTCCAAAAGCGCCCTTCCCGGCCAATTTCTTATTCCGGGGCGAGTACGGGATCATGAAAACTTGTCCAGAAGTGAGTAGCACCTCGGGACCGGCTGAGGCGAGGGTGGACGGCCGCCGGACCGATCGATCCACGGCCCGCATCCCATCAGCTCCGCACGCCCCCTGCCGGACAGGGCCACCCCCGGTCGGCGTGCTGGTCGGCACTACGGGGTGCTGATCACCGGTGACGTGCCCGTCAATGTCACGCCCAAGTGGTAGGAAATCGAAATGCTCACCACGTCACCGTCGTTGATGAGACCTAGACAACTGGTGTTGGACGCGACCAGATCGGTACCCGTCCCGTCAATGACGAGGTCACCGGAGCTGTTGTCATAGTGCCCGTAGACCGTACCCGTGTAGTCGGCGTCGCAGCCGACTCCGGAGACGTGGCCCGATATGGAACTCACACTGACATCAAGCCAGTTCGAGTTGGTGGCGTTCGGCTGGAGGACGTTGATCACCCAGGGGGTCGCGTTCATCGTGTGGTCGAAGGTAATGCCAGCGAGTTCACAGCCAGCGAAGGTGATTTCGTCGATGTCGGCAATAGCGTTTCCGGTGGAGCTGGTTGCCTGGAACTCTCCAGCCGTCACATCGGAGGAAACGCATTCCCATCCTATCAACGGCACGTCCCATACGGGGTATTCGGCGTGCGCGGTGTAGGCCCCCGACGGCGTGACCGTCCACGTCGTCGTGGTGCCTGCTGAGGCCGTCGACACCGTCATCCCGAAGGCCGCACCGAGGGCGGCGGCCACCACTGCGACTCTACGCGCGAGAGATTTCACGGATCCATATCCCTTCATGGGTGTGTGACCGAACCGCACCATTCGCCTCCCGCCAGTTTCAGCGGAACCTGCGTAATGAGGTCATAGGCCGAAGAACAGGCGGTCCGGCCTGACAGGCTGCGCGACCGCTCGCGTTCGGCGAAGACACTACGGCTGAGCAATGTTGCACCGCCACACTTGAGAAGATGAATCTCCAAAAACAATCCACCCGGCGAATTTTCTTATTTCCAGGCGAGCAGGAGACGGTGAACCTTATCCAGAAGTAAGCAGTTCCAGACCGCCGACAACGGGGCGCACGCCCACCAGATCACCCGCTCCACGGCCGACCACCCCGCCAACTCCCCGCGTCACACACCCTGCCGCCAGACGGACCCACCCCCGGCAGGGGCCCGGCACAATCCGCGGACCGCAAAGCCCTTGACCTCACCGAACCCGCATCGGCGAGCCCTCCAGGAACCAGGTCGCTCTTTCCCCCCTCACCAGCAACCACCCACACCACAACCCCCAGGCGGCGCAACGAAAATCACCAGCCAGCCCGCACCGAACCCGACCGCACCCCTCCCCACGCCCACCCCAAGGACCCCCTGCCGGGCCCGGACACGGGAGACCCATCCCAGCCATGACGATCCGTGCCCCGTACATCTCGTGCTGTCACGACTGTGTTCCCAGGACCCCTGCTTCGACTATCTTCAACAGCCACGTTGGTACGCACCTGACGGCCTGGGAGCGCTCCTCCCACGGCCCACCCCCATCGGGCGCCGGAGAGCAAGGGGTACAGGAATGCCGGGAGTTGCACAACCCTCGGAGCTCGGAGAACCGTTAGGACCACTGCCGCAGGAGTTCGCCGCGATCGTGCGGCCCGAAGTCCCCAGCCTGATCAAGGAGATCGGGATGGAGGTGATCCGCGCCTACCCCGAGTACGCGCGTCTGCTCGACGGCCCCTACGGCCAGGGCATCCGGGTCGGTGTGGAACAGAGCATCTCCGTCTTCGTGGACCAGGTCGCCGAGCCGACCGCTCCCTCGACCCTGCGTGACGAGATGTGCCGGAGGTTCGGCCGGTTCGAGGCCTACGAGGGACGCAGCCTGGACCAGTTGCAGGGTGCGTACCGACTGGGCGCCCGGATCGCACTGCGCCGGGCCAAGAAGGTGGGCCGACGCTACAACCTTTCCCCCACGATGATGCTCACCTTCGCGGACGCCCTCTTCTCCTACGTCGACGAGCTCGAATCCCTGTCCCGCGAGGGCTACTTGGAGGTTCGCGCGGCCACCGGGGACCACACGGACACGCTCCGGCGGCGACTGCTCCATCTGATACTCGCCGGCCGGCCCGTGCCCCGTACCGCCATCGCCGAACTCTGTGAGCAGACCTGTTGGGCCCTGCCCGACGAGGTGACACTCGTCGCGGTGCGTCCCTCGGCGGACATCGGGCGGCTCGGCCTCGACCGTGACGTCCTCGTCGACTTCACCGATCCGCAGCCGCATTTACTGTTCCCGGGGCCGTTCGACGAGATGCGAAGACGCATGCTCGACCACGCGCTCCCGGGCACCCACGCCGCGGTCGGGCTGACCGTGCCCACCGCGCTGGCGTCGGACTCGATCCGCTGGGCCCGCCGGGTGCTGGAACTCGTCGATGCCGGAGTCATCGACGACGCGCCGGTGATCCTCTGCGAGGACCACCTCATCACCCTGTGGCTCCTCTCCGACCCGCCCCTGCTGGACCAGTTGGCGCGTCGTGAACTCGCGCCGGTCTCCGGCATCAGTGTCAACCGCCGGGAGCGGTTGATCGAAACCCTGCGGATCTGGCTCGACACCCGTGGGACCGCCGCCCAGATGGGCGAGCTGCTCGATGTGCACCCGCAGACCGTCCGGTACCGGATGCGCAACCTGGAATCAATCTTCGGTGAGCAACTCGTCGACCCGGAGTCCCGGTTCTCCACCGAGGCCGTGCTGCGTGCGATGCAACTGCGGGCCCGGAGCAACGACGCACCGCCCTGATCAGCGCGGCAACGTATCGGCCCCAGCACGCACCTCACACAGATTCAACTTACTTACGGGTAAAGAGAAAGAGCCGATCACTCTCGAACGGTTGCCACACGGAGACGTTCTCAACGATTAACCCGGAAGTACGTCCCGTAGACATGGAGGAGTCGGCCGCCCACCCGGCGGCCGCATCCAGCACCATCTCCAGGCCGACCACCCGAGAGGGAATCCCCCCATGACCGCCTCACACCTCCTCGTCCCCGTGCCGATCCCGGACCGGGTCGCCGCGCTGATCGGGGCCTGCACCCCGCCGCACATCCTCCAGGCGGAGTACGACGCCGCGTGCGCCGCGCGGGAGGTGCGCAGCTTCCGTGGCCCACGGCTCTGCGTCGAGGACCAGGCCGACCGCGAACAGGCCCTGGCCGAGCTGGCCCGCGCCAACAAGATCCTCGCGGCCCACCACCCGCTGCTGCCGGTCCACCCCGGCGCGCCCTGGTGATCCGCCGCACCCTCTCCCGCATCCGTCTTGCGAAGGGGGCGGCCCGACTCGTACCTTACTCAAAAGTAAGTTTACTCTGGAGTAAGGAACCGGCATGGCCGACAACCCCCGTGGCGCGCTCGTGGACGAACTGACCGGGCTCGACTTCACGGCCGTCTCCCCCACCGAATTCGCCCGCATCGTCAAGGGCCTGTCCGCCAAGCAGCTCGGCGAGGTCATGCACGGCGAACTGCGCTCGCGCATACTCGGCGAGGTCTTCGGCCGGATGAAGCAGCAGTTCCGCCCGGAGGCGGCGGGACAGCTGAAGGCGCTGATCCGCTGGAAGATCACCGGGGACAGCGACATGGTCTTCGAGACCGCGATCTCGGACGGCAGCTGCACCGTGACCGAGGGCCGTTCCGATGGCGAGCCCCGCACGACGCTGGTGATGGCGGACACCGAGTTCCTCAAACTGGTCTCCGGCAACGGCAATCCCGTGACCATGTTCATGATGCGCAAGCTGAAGGTCGCCGGAGACGTGTCGCTGGCCTCGGGACTGACCCGCTACTTCGACATCCCGAAGGCCTGAGCCGATGAGCTACTTCTCCCTCGCGCTCACCGAGGAACAGCAGGATCTGCGTGCCTGGGTGCACGGTTTCGCCGCCCAGGTCGTCCGCCCCGCGGCCGCGGAGTGGGACGCACGGGAGGAGACCCCGTGGCCCGTCATCCAGGAAGCCGCCCGGATCGGCCTGTACGGTTTCGAATCCCTCGCCGACATGTACGGCGACCCGTCCGGTCTCTCCCTGCAGATCGCCAACGAGGAGCTGTTCTGGGGCGACGCCGGCATCGGCATGGCGCTCTTCGGCACCTCCCTCGCCGTCGCCGGGATCTTCGCCTCCGGCACACCGGACCAGCTCGCCGAGTGGGTGCCGCAGTGCTACGGCGACGAGGACGACCCGAAGGTCGCCGCCTTCTGCGTCTCCGAACCGCAGGCCGGCTCCGACGTCTCCGCGATGACCACCCGGGCCCGTCACGACGAGGCCACCGACGAGTGGGTGCTGACCGGTCAGAAGGCCTGGATCACCAACGGCGGCATCGCCGAGGTCCATGTCGTCGTCGCGTCCGTCGACCCCTCGCTCGGCGCCCGCGGGCAGGCGGCGTTCATCGTGCCGCCCGGCACGAAGGGCCTGGCGGCGAGCCGCACCATCAAGAAGCTCGGCCTGCGCGCCTCGCACACCGCGGACGTCTTCCTGGACGACGTCCGCGTACCCGGACACTGTCTCCTCGGCGGAAAGGAGAAGCTGGAGGCCCGGCTGGCCCGGGCCCGCGAGGGGACGAACGCCAAGGGGCAGGCGGCGATGGCCACCTTCGAGGTGAGCCGCCCGACCGTCGGCGCCCAGGCCCTGGGCATCGCCCGTGCCGCGTACGAGTACGCGCTGGAGTACGCGGGCGAGCGCGAGGCGTTCGGCCGGCCGATCATCGAGAACCAGTCGATCGCCTTCGCACTGGCCGACCTCCGTACCGAGATCGAGGCCGTGCGGCTGCTGATCTGGCAGGCCGCGTGGATGGCCCGCAACGACCGGAGCTTCGACGCGGGCCAGGGTTCCATGTCCAAACTGCGCGCGGGCGAGCTCGCCGTCTCCGCGACCGAGAAGGCCGTACAGATCCTGGGCGGCGCCGGTTACAGCAGGGAGCATCCCGTGGAGCGGATGTACCGCGACGCCAAGATCTACACGATCTTCGAGGGGACGAGCGAGATCCAGCGCCTGGTGATCGCCCGGGCGATCTCCGGACGCCACATCCGCTGATCCCTCCCGGCGAGGCTGCCGGGCGCGCCTGTCCGTGCTCCCGGCACCTCGGACCTCCGGGCCGCTCGGCCAGTGTCTCTCGTCGAGCTCACACCTGTGCCGGTGCCGGCGGGCCCGGCCGGATCACGGACGCGAGGGACATCATTCGGCGAAGACGGCGGTCGCGTACACCCACGCGCCCTCGTGCCGGACGAAGCGGCTCTTCTCGTACAGCGCGTCCGGCCGGCCGTGGTCCGTGTAGTGCGCGCGGAAGGTGACGGTCCCCGTGGTGTGGAACGCGCTGCCCTCCGTCGTCTCCAGGATCTCCAGCCCCGTCCAGCGCAGCCCCGGATCGAAGTCCACGGCGGGCGGCCGGGTGTCGGGGTGCCAGGTGCGCAGCAGGTACGCCTCGTCCTGGACGACGAAGGCGGCGTACCGGGAGCGCATCAGTGCCTCGCAGCTCGGCGCGGTGGCGGCCGAGGCGTGCAGGCGGCCGCAGCAGTCGCCGTAGGTGGCGGGCAGACCGCATGGGCACGGCGACTGTGCGGTGATCGTGGCAGGCCGTGCTGCGGCGGCGGACCGCTTCGGCCGTGGGGTGCGTCGTGACATGCGCCCATTGTCTCCCGCGCTCCGGACCCCCTCCGCGCCTGCGGCCGGTTGACGGTGCGGGTGGGCGGGGGCGCCGTGCTCCGGGCCGAGGCATCGGAGCGACGGCGCCCGGCGGGGCGGTCAGGCCTTGCGGGCGACGCCCGCGTAGCCGGGGATGGGCTCGTCCCCGGGGACGTCGACGACCGGGCCGAGCTCCGGGTGCCAGTCGGCGGAGAGGGTGACTCCCGGCTCGACGAGTTCCAGTCCGCCGAAGAACGTGCTGAACTCGGCGTGCGAGCGCAGCCGCAGGGTCATTCCACGGGCCTTGTACAGCGCGGACGCCTTCTCCGCGCCCTCGGGGTCGAAGTCCCCGGTGGTCTGCGAGAGCACCAGGTAGCTGCCGGAGGGGAGCCGTTCGACCAGGCGGTCGACGAGGTCGGCGGCGCCGTCCTCGTCGTCCAGGAAGTGCAGCAGGGCCAGCAGCGACAGGGCGATGGGCTGGTCGAAGTCGAGGACCTGGCCGGCCCGTTCCAGGATGACTTCCGGATCACGGGCGTCGGCCTGGATGTACTCGGTGGCGCCCTGCGGGGTGGAGCGCAGCAGTGCCGCCGCGTGGGCGAGGACGATCGGGTCGTTGTCGCAGTAGACGATGCGGGCGTCGGGGGCGGTCCCCTGGGCTATCTGGTGAAGGTTCGGCTCGGTGGGGATACCGGTGCCGATGTCGAGGAACTGGCGGATGCCCTGCTCGGCCAGCCACCGGGTGGCGCGGTGCATGAAGGCCCGGTTGACCCGGGCCATGTCGCCCCCTCGGGCGTCGACGGAGAGCAGCTGCTTGGCCATCTCCTCGTCGACCGGGTAGTTGTCCTTGCCACCGAGGAACCAGTCGTACATCCGGGCGGGATGCGGCTTGCTCGTGTCGATCTCGATGGCGTGGGACTCCTGCCCGGTCATAGCGCGCTCCAGGGGTTCGTAAGGTCGGCGAACAAGAAGAGTGTGGACGGAGGCAGGGCTCCGGCGCTGGGGAATTGCAGGAAAGACGGTCGTGCCGCAGATGTTTTCAGGTGCTCAAGGGGCTTCAGTTGTGTCGGTAAGTGCAGGTGAGCCGGGTGATTCAAGGTGTTTCAGGCGTCTCTGACGTTTCAGGTGTGATGGGCGTCTCTGACGTCCCATGCGTCTTGGGCGTCGCAAGCGTCTTGGGCGTCTTGGGTGTCTCAGGCGAGGAGAAAGTCCGCTTGCCCGGACTTGGCGCCCTGGATGAAGGCGGCGATCTCGCGGTGGCTGTAGATCAGGGCAGGGCCGTCAGGATCGGCGGACTGGCGTACGGCGATCCTGCCGTCGGAGAGCTTCATGGCTTCGACGCAGTTGCCTCCGTTCCCACCGCTCCACGGCTTGTGCCAGCCCTCGGAGCCGAGATCACCGGCCGGCATGCCGTTGTAAATGGGTTCCATCACAGCTCCTTGCGGAATTCCCGGAGGATTTCCTTCGTGCGTTGTGCAGTTGCGGCCTGCGCCGCCATGCGGTCCATGACTTCGAGGTAGGAGGCCACCTCGGGACGCGCGTCGAAGTAGACGGCGCCGGTCAGGTACTCGCTGTAGACCATGTCGGGAAGTTCGGGGATGCTGAAGCGGAAGAGGACGAAGGGCCCGTACGTACCCGGGTGGTGACCGGTCGAGAATTCCGCGATCTGCAGCGTCACACGCGGCATCTCGACCGCTTCGAGCAGCCGGTCGATCTGACCGCGCATGATGTCGGCGCTGCCGACGGGACGGCGGAAGACCGTCTCGTCCATCACCACCCACAGCCTCGGCGGGTCCGGTCGGGTCAGCAGGGACTGCCGTTCCATCCGCAGCGCGACATGGCGCTCGATGTCCTCGGGTTTGGTCTGACCAATGGCCCCCGTACGCATCACCGAGCGCGCGTAGTCCTCGGTCTGGAGCAGTCCGGGCACAAAGTGCGGCTCGTACATGCGCAGGAGGCTCGCCGCCCCCTCCAGACTGACGTACATGCTGAACCAGTCGGGCAGCACATCATGGAAGCGCTGCCACCAGCCGGGTTTGTTGGCTTCCTCGGCCAGCTGGACGAAGGATTCGGCCTCGCCGTCGGCGACGCCGTACTCCTTCAGCAGCATCTGCACATAGGGGATCTTGAGCGCGACCTCGGCGGTCTCCATCCTGCGGATCGTCGCAGGGGCGACCCGCAGCACCTTGGCAGCCTGGTCACGGCCCAGCCCGACACTCTCCCGCAGGTCCTGCAGGCGCTTGCCGAGAACGACCTGCCCCACGGTCGGGGCGGACCGCGGTTCGCTCACTTCAGACCTCCCGATGCGCTGTTTGGCAGCAGTGTGCCATGCGCCGAACACTCAGAAAACTATCACTCTGAAATTTTCAGAGTGCCCCTTGCCAAGTGTCACCGACGGGTAGAGAGTTGTTCAGTGAACCAGTTCATGCGTTCACGGACCGTCCTCATGCGTATGAGGTCACGGAAAGTGACGCAGCTCCCACTGTGAGGAATCGGTTGTGGCACCTGGCAGCGCGCTTATCCCCCGGCTCATGGAACTCCGGCCGGGGACAGAAGCGCTCCGGTACTGCTTCGCGCTGCCCGCGCACCCGGAATCGGTGGCCGGTGCACGACGACTGGCGAAGGCCAGACTCGACGAGTGGCGGCTGGACGGGGACACCCTCGATGCCGCGGCCCTGATCGTCTCGGAGCTCGTCACCAACGCGGTGGTGCACACCGCCAGCGCCCGCGTCGTGTGCGAGCTGCGGCGGCTCGGGAGACGGCTGTGCATAGCCGTGCAGGACCAAGGACACCAACCCGGCGGACCTCAGTTGTGCCGTACCGCCGACGACGAGCACGGCCGTGGTCTGCTGCTCGTCGACGCGATGAGCAGCGCCTGGGGCTCCCGCGACGCGGTGGACGGCTCGGGGCGGATCGTCTGGGCGGAACTGACACACGGCTCGGAGTGGTCATGCTGAAGAGCGCGATGTACCAGCTGTTCGCGGCACGCCACCTCACCCGGCCCGCACGCACCGCCGACACGGACACGGTCCGGCTGTCGCTGCCTCCCTCGCTGTCGGCGAACCTGGGCTGCGACGCGGTGGGAGTGCCGTCCCAGCACGGTCTGCAGCTGCTGACGCATCTGCCGCGCATCGGCTGCGTCTTCGCGGACACCGACCGCTGGTGGTGGATCGTGCCCGCGGGATCCGACCTCGATCTGGACTGGCCCGCTCAGACCTCCTACGCGACAGGCGCGTACGTTCCGGCGGCACAGCACCGGCTGATCCACCATCCCGACACCCGCACGCCGTACACCCCACCGATCCCGCTGTTCCTGATGGTGTGTCAACTCACCGGTGTGCAGCCTTCATGGGCGCCCTCCGGCGGGACACCCGTCGTCTCCACTCCCTGACCTCGCCGACCGGCTCCCGGCCGGGCCGGCGGACCTGCTCGGACACCCGGGACTACCCCCGTATCCTCGCCGTCTTCACTGAGGCGACCGGATCGCTGCGAGCCCGGGAGTCTCTCCCGCCTCATCGACACCCTCGCAGCGGCCGGGGAGAAGGCCCTGCGGGCTATCGGTGCCGCGAAACAGCCTCCGTCCACGGCACGAAAACGGTCCACCGACTCCGTCGGCGGACCGTCACGAAACTTCGAGGCCAGAAGGGTTGTTGATCGTGGTTGAGCGCTGCTGGGCGCTCCGGGACAACCTATGATTTCGGCATGTCATCTCCCTGCGACACTTCGGATCGGCATCCCAGTGACGCACTACTTGGTCGCCGGACGTCTTCCAGAGTGGACCGGGTGAACACGGTGTTGTCGTGGTGGTGGATGGCCACTCCCCTTGTCTTCCTGACCCCTGCGATCGCGTTTGCGCTGGGAGCGCCGCAGGTTCGGGAGGAGATGGGCTGGATGTTCGCGCTGGCTGCCCTCATCAGTGCGGTGGCAGCGCCTGCCATGGGAATCGTGCTGGCGCATGTGGGGCGTCGACCGCAAGCTCGCCGACGCTTCACCATCATGGGAGCGGTGTCCAGCGCGCTGGTCCTCTTCTTCTGGGTCTTCGGAGTACTGCTCGCCGAGTGTCCTGATGGCTATCACTGTTAGCCTCGCGCTTTCATCCACCGTTTCGGCTGCGGCACGAACCGCTTGTCCTGCGGGTTGCGTTCGGCAATCTCGACGTCGATGCCCAGGCCGGCGCCGTACGCGACGACCTGGTTCTTGAACCCCTGGTCGACCAGTCAGGAGTGGTCTGGACCGCCCTCAGGGACGGTCCAGATAGCCGAGCCGGGGATGGACCTTCCGGTATCCGTCGAGGAGACGCCCGGCCACGGTCACCGAGTCGACCAGCGGGTGCAGCGCGAAGGCCTTCACCGCGGTGGCGCGTGAGCCGCTCTCCGCCGCGTCCAGGACCGCGCGTTCCACGGCCTTGACCGCGGTGACCAGCCCGACCGCGTGGTACGGAAGCGGGTCGACGGCGACCGGACGGGCGCCGTTCGCGTCGACCAGGCAGGGCACCTCGATGACGGCGTCCGCGTCGAACACGGACAGGGTGCCGCGGTTGCGGACGTTGAGGATGAGGCAGGTCCGTTCGTTGCGGGCGACAGCCCGCATGAGCGCGAGAGCCACCTGCTCGTAGCCGCCGGACTCCAGATCGCTCTCGTCCCGCTCGCCGACCCCGGCGACCTCCCGGTTCTCCGACATGTACGTGGCTTCGCGCTCGGCGCGGGTGCGGTCCCAGGCGGGCAGCGCGGGGACGCCCGGGTCCTTCACCCGGGCGTAGAAACCCTCCTGCTGCTCACGGAGGAAGGCTCCCCGGGTCTGCTCGGCGTCCTGGTAGGCGCGCACGGCTTCCCGGTTGAAGTAGTAGTAGTGCAGATACTCGTTGGGGACGGCGCCCAGCGACTGGAGCCAGTCGGCGCCGAAGAGTCTGCCCTCCTCGAAGGAGCCGAGGAGTTCCGGGTCCGCGAGCAGGCGCGGGAGTTCGTCGCGGCCGTCGACGTGCAGTCCGCGGACCCAGCCCAGGTGGTTGAGGCCGACGTAGTCGATCCGGGCCCGGTCGGGGTCGGCGCCGAGCACCCGGGCGATGCGGCGGCCGAGGCCCACCGGGGAGTCGCAGATGCCGATGACCCGGTCACCCAGGTGACGGGACATGGCCTCGGTGACCAGTCCGGCCGGGTTGGTGAAGTTGATGACCCAGGCGTCCGGGGCGAGCCGCGCGATACGGCGGGCGAGGTCGACGGCGACGGGCACGGTGCGCAGCCCGTACGCGATCCCGCCCGCCCCGACCGTCTCCTGGCCGAGGACGCCTTCGTCGAGGGCGATCCGTTCGTCGGCAGCCCGTCCTTCGAGGCCGCCGACCCGGATCGCGGAGAAGACGAAGTCGGCGCCGCGCAGCGCCTCGTCGAGGTCCCGGGTGGCGGTGACGGTGGGTGCGTCCGGGATGTTCGCGGCCTGTTCCGCGAGCACCCGGGCGATGGCGTCGAGCCGGTCGGCGTCGGTGTCGTAGAGGGTGACCGCGGTGACGCGGCCCTCGGCGTGATCGGCGAGCAGCGCCCCGTACACGAGGGGAACCCGGAATCCGCCACCGCCCAGAATTGTCAGCTTCACGCTTCCGCATGGTACGGGGGCCGGGCGGGCGGGGGCCCGAGCGACTCCGGACGGCGGCGCTCCCCCGGCGGCCGCGGGCCCAACCGCCCGCGGCCGCCGCACGGGGCCATGCCCCGTGCCGGCCCCCGGTCCGCGGGCCGGGTCAGGTGCCGGTCCACCACCGTGAGACGGCCCGCCAGACCCGTGCGGAGGCGGCCGGGCCGCGCTGCCCCGGGATCCGGCCGGAGGTGGGCGGGCCGGCGGGCCCGTCGCCGTCCGTCGCACCGCCCGTCGTCCCGCCTGTCGTGCCGTCGGCCTCCGCCGCGGCCGGTGCCGGGCCGGGAGCGGGGACGGTGGGCCGGCCGGTGGACTGCACCTCCCAGTCCTGGCGCTGCGGGTGGGGCCTGCCCATGGACGGCGGTTCCCTGTCGTCCTGCGGCGGACGGGCTGCGAAGTCCGCCGGAAGTTCCACCAGATGCCGTCCCAGGAGGTTCCCGATCCAGCGCAACTCGGTCTCGTCTACGGCGAGTTCTAGGTCGGGAAGCCGCATCAGCAGGGCGTCGACCCCGGCGTCCGCGATGGCCCGTCCGATGTCCTGCCCGGGGCATTCGTGGGGGCCGCCGCTGAAGGCGAGGTGGGCCCGGTTGCCCTCCATGTCGGCGTCCAGGTCGGGTCGTACCACCGGATCGGTGTTGGCCGGGGCGATGCCGACGATCAGGGCGTCGCCGGCGCTGATCCGCTTGCCGCCGAGCTCGGTGTCACCGACGGCCCAGCGGCCGAAGACTGCGGTGAACGGCGGTTCGTCCCACAGTGTCTGTTCGACCGCTTCGGGCACCGTCATATGGCCGCCGCTGAGCCTGGCCCGGAAGCGGGGGTCGGTGAGCACCATGCGCAGAACGTTGGCGATCAGGTTGGCGGTCGCCTCGTAGGAGGTGATGAGGATCAGCCGCAGGTGTTCGCTGACCTCCTGGTCGTTCAGTCCTGCCGGATGCTCGACGAGCCAGGTCGCGAAGTCGTCGGCGGGTTCGCGCCGACGGCGCCGGACGAGGCGCTTCAGCGCGTCCAGGACGTAGGCGTTGCTCGCGATGGCGGTCGGGGTGCCACGGGTCATGTCCCGGGCGGCCCGGACCAGTTGGTCGTTGTACTCCTCGGGCATGCCGAGGATCGCGCACATCACCATCATCGGCAGCCGTTCCGCGAACTGGCTGACCAGCTCGACGCGGCCTTCCTGGCAGAAGTCGTTGACGAGCCGGTTGCTGAAGCGGTTGATGTGGCGGCGTACTCCGCGGGTGTCGATGCGGCCGATGCAGTCGGTGACCGCGCCGCGCAGCCGTTCATGGGTGGCCCCGTCGGCGAAGACGCAGACCGGCTGCCAGCCGAAGACGGGGGTCAGGGGGTGGTCGGGGCCGACCGTTCCGTCGTCCAGCGCCCGCCATCGCCGGGAGTCGCGGGAGAACTGCGACGGGGTGCGGGTCATGTGCAGGTTCTCGCTGTGCCCGAGGACCAGCCAGGCGGGCACGTCCCCGTGCAGCAGTACCGGTGCCACGCTGCCGTGTTCGGCGCGCAGCTTCTCGTACAGCCCGTAGGGGTCCCGCTCGGCCTCCGGGCCGTACAGGCGGCGCACTCCGCCGGGGCCGGTGCCGCCGGGGCCGTGGGCCGGGCACCCGGGGGGCGGGACCGGCCCACGGGCCGCTGCGGGCTCGTAGGGATAGGGGGTTGTCACGATCGCTCCAGGGATCAGGGTTCCAGGGTCCACAGGGGTGGGACGCGTGGGGGCGGGGCCGTGGTCAGCCGAGCGGGAGGGCCAAGCGGTGCAGATAACGCATCAGCGTCATCAGTACGTCGCGGCTGGAGCCACGCAGTCGGGCGTCGCAGTCGATCATCGGGACCTCCTCGGGGAGGTCCAGGGCGGCGCGCAGCGCTTCGACGGGGTGTTTCGGGGCGCCGGGGAAGGTGTTGATGGCGACGACGA
The DNA here is from genome assembly GCF_040680455.1 of Streptomyces sp. NPDC052052. Classification (NCBI taxonomy): domain Bacteria; kingdom Bacillati; phylum Actinomycetota; class Actinomycetes; order Kitasatosporales; family Streptomycetaceae; genus Streptomyces; species Streptomyces sp. NPDC052052. The sequence continues at coordinate 72,863 of NZ_JBFAWU010000009.1, forward strand.
ACGGCACGCCGCGCTCCTCCAGCCGGCCGATGACGTCGAAGCTGACTTCGAGCCGGCGGGTGTCGATCAGGACCACCGCACCGAGGGCGCCTTCGAACAGGCCGTTCCACAGGAACCAGAACCGTTCCTGGCCCGGGGTGCCGAACAGATAGAGGATCAGTTCCTCACTGAGGGAGATCCGTCCGAAGTCCATGGCGACGGTGGTGGCGGTCTTGCTCTCCACCCCGTAGTTGTCGTCCACGCCGACACCGGCCTGGGTCATGGTCTCTTCGGTGGTCAGGGGCCGGATCTCGCTGACGGATCCGACCATGGTCGTCTTGCCGACCCCGAACCCGCCGACGATCACGACCTTCACCGCGGCCGTGGCCGTGGTGGGAAGGACGTCCTCGCGCCGGGGGCCGGTGATCGTGTCAGAGCTTCTGAAGTCCATGCATCACCGCTTCGAGAAGGGACCTGTCGGGCAGCGCGGCCCGGACGACGGGCGCGCGCGACTCGACGAGTTCGGTCGCGAGAAGTTCGGTCAGGAGCGAGGTCACCATGCTGAACGGCAGACCGAGGTAGGCCGAGAGCTCGGCGACGGACAACGGCGCCTCGCAGAGCCGCAGGATCACGGCCTGCTCGGGCTGGACCGTGGGCGTCGGCGGCGCCTTCGCGACGACCATCGTGACCAGGTCGAGCGGTGCCCGCTCGCTGCCGTCGGGGTCGCCAGTGATCACGTACAGCCGTTCCGGGTCGCTCAGTGCCGGATCGGCCTCTCGGCGTTCGCGCCGGGGAGCGTTCATCCGAACTGCCCGCCGTGGCGCGGCGGGCTCGTCAGGTGCGCCCCGATCCTGACGACCATGTCGCGCATCCGTGAGCCGACGAGCCCCGCGTCGACCGTCTCACCGGCGAGAACGGCGAGGTACGCGCCGGTTCCGGCGGCCATCAGATAGAAGAAGCCGCCGGTGACTTCAATGACGACCAGGCGCATGAGGCCGTCGCTGTACGGGATTTCGGTGGCGACGGCGGCGGCCAGACTCTGCAGGCCCGCGCAGGCGGCCGCGAGGCGGTCGGCGACATCGGGGTCGCCGCCGTGCTGGGCGATGCGCAGTCCGTCGGCGGAGAGCACGACGATCTGGTGGATGTCCGGCACGTCGTCGGCCAGTTCCTTGAGCATCCAGTCCATGTTGCCCCGCTGCTGGATCACTTCAGGTCTCCCTTGTCCCGGGCGTCGTCAGAGTCTTCGTCGGTCTTCGGCTCCTGCGGCACACCGTTGACGGCGTTGGTGAAGGCCTCCAGCCAGAGCCCGGGGGGCTGCTCCCTGCCGCTGTCGCTCCCCTGTCCGGTGCCGTGGCCGTTGCCTTGCCCGTAGCTGGTGGTGGGGCTGGTGCGCGGTGCGGCGGTGGGGTCGGTGGCCTGTGCGGGGAGGTGGTGGGAGCCCAGGGGGGCGCGGCCGCGGCTGCGGCGTTGCGGGAGGCCGCCCGCGGTCCACTCGGTCACCACGGGGACGTCGTCCTCCATGGAGGCCATGGGGGTGGGCGGGGCGGGCGGGCGGCCGGCCGGTGCGACCGGTGCGACCGGTCCGGTGGCGGGGCGCTGGGCGACGGGGTTGCGGGGCTTGCGGCGGGCCGGCACGACGTGCTTCATGGCCGCGTGGTCGATGTCGCTGGTGGGCCTCGACGTGGCGCCGATGCCGTGGGCGATGCCGGGGGCCGGTCCGGTGGTGATCATGACGCGGGGCACGATGAGCACGGCGCGGACGCCCCCGTACGCGGACTGCCGCAGGGAGACCTGGAGGTCGTACATCCGGGAGAGCCGCCCGACGACCGCCATGCCGAGGCGCGGGGACTCACCGAGGTCGTTCATGCTGGAGCCGGCCTGTGCCCGGGCGAGCATGTTCTCGGCCCGCGCGCGGGCCTCCTCGCTGAGCGAGACCCCACCGTCCTCGATCTCGATGGCGATGCCGGTCTGCACCTCGACCGCGGTGACATGCACGCGGGTCTGCGGCGGCGAGTAGCGGGTGGCGTTGTCGAGGAGCTCGGCGCAGGCGTGGATGAGCGGTTCGACGGCCGTACCGATGATGGCGACCTTGGCGATCGCGTGCAGATCGACGCGCGGGTATTCCAGGATGCGCGACATGGCGCCGCGCAACACACTGAACAGCGGTACGGGCTTGGGCCATTGGCGACTGGGGCGGGCACCGCCGAGTACCGCGATGGAGTCGGCGAGACGGCCGATCAGCGCGGTGCCGTGGTCGATGCGGAGCAGGTCGTCGAAGACGTCGGGGTTACGCCCGTGGTGCTCCTCCATCTCCCGCAGTTCACTCGCCTGACGGTGGACGATCGCCTGGACGCGCCGGGCGACGTTGACGAAGGCGCGCTGCGCGGAGTCACGCGTCGCCTCCTCGTCGTCGATGATCCTCAGCACCGTCAGGACGAGGCTGCGCTGTGCGTCGGGCAGTTCGCGGTACTGCTCGTCCGCGTCGACGACGTCCCGGAGCACCTCTTCGGGCGAATTGCCCACGCGCAGCCGGTGGATGGCGGCCGGCAGGAGCTCCTTGCTGATCCGCACGGTCTCGTCGTCGTGCGCGGCGACCCGCCGCTCCAGGTCGGCGAAGCGCCGTTCGTACACCGCTCGTTGGGTACGCAGATCGCGCCCGCGGCGGGCGAGGCGGACATTGAGCGCGGCGACCACCACGGTGGCGAGCGCGCCGTACCAAGCCAGTGGTATCCGAACGGCCTCGGAGACCAGCACCACCGCGGCGGCGGTCGCACCGCCCATCAGGAGGAGGGGCAGCAACAGGGCACGGGCGATGGGGGTTTCTCGTTCGACCGGCGGTGATTCAACACGAACCATCTGGAACCTCTGGCGGTTGATGCGGGAGGTATGCACGCTTGCAGGACACTCAGGAACAAGCGCTCGAATTCATCTCAACTCGACTCCACTGCGCGTGAGCTTAGCCAGATCGCGTGAGTGCTCCCGCACCTTCAGCCGGCCCTCGGCACGGGTTCTGGCGCGGGCATGCACGCGCGGGTTTTTCGCACTCAGCGCTTCGTTGTGTGCGCGAGGCGGGACGATCGGGCGCCCCAGGTGCGCCCATCAGCGCTTCGGGTACCGCATAGGGGGTCGGGGCGACACCACGCCGGGGTGCCGGTTCGAGCGCCTGCGTGTCAGGAGTACGACGAGTGGAGATGTAAGCCGAACGGCTGAACGCCGCAATGAACCATCCACATCCCGCACATCCGTACGCGCGCACAGGCGATCGAAGCGGACCGGCTAGGGGGGCCGGGCGGAGAGCTTTCGCGCCACACCCCTCTCGACGGCTTCCGCGACAGGCCAGACTTTGACGCACCGGTCAACGTCGCAGAACAGGTCGCCTATCCCAGAGAGCGGCCATAGCGCAGCTTGTTCAGAGAGGCGCCGCCGGTGGTGTCTTCCACGGCCGCTCCGTCCGCGCGCCAACCGGCGGCCTCGTAGAAACGCCGGGCCCGTTGGTTGTCTTCCAGTACCCACAAGGTGGCTTGCGTGTAGTCGGCCTTTTCGAGAGCCGACAGCGTGGCCAGCATCAACTGCTTTCCCGCCCCAGTGCCCCAGACCTCGGGCAGCGCGTAGAGCGTGCCGATCTCAGCGATGGCAGGGCTCTCCTGAGACGGGCCGAAACTCGTGAACCCAACGACCCTCGCCTCGGTTTCGGCTGCCAGGACCCCTGACGACGGCCACCGAGTCTCCGCGATACGCGTCTTCCAACCGGACTCCTCACGGGCGGGGTCCATGGCATCGAGGTAATGCTGCGGAACCAGACCGGCAAAGGCCGCTCGCCACGAACGCACGTAGATGCCGGCAACCGCCGAGGCGTCACCAGGCCACGCCTGTCGAATCCGCATGACAGTCATTCTCCAAGGCCCTTCGAGCCGGGCCAAGTCCTTTTCCCGAGGCCGAAGTCGAGAGCTCGTCCGGCAGCGCCCGCGCGGAGTTCGCGTAGGCCGGTGGAGCGGGTGCGCCCCGTCCGACGTTGATCCCGTCCCAGCCCTGCGCCTCGCCCTCACCACCCGGGATGGCGAGGCGCAGGGGCAATCGAGCCTGCGATCCAGCGAGGCCGGGGTCAGTCCCACAGGTCGGTGCTGTGCTCCTCCACCAGCGCGACGATGCGGGCGAGGACGTCGGCCGCCGGTTGCGGGTCGGGCCGCCGGCCGTCGCGCAGGCGTAGCGCGATCCGGTCGTCGGCGGCTTCCCTGGGGCCGACGACGGCCTGGTACGGCACCAGGCGGGCCTCCCTGATGCGGGCACCGAGGGTGCCGCGTTCCGGGCCGGCGATCCTGGGCCGCAGCCCGAGGTCGGTGCATCGGAGGGCGAGCGCCTCGGCGTGCGGCAGCTGGGCCTCGGAGACCGGGAGGATCACCAGTTGGGTGGGGGCGAGCCAGGCGGGGAAGGCGCCGCCGTGTTCCTCGACGAGGTGGGCGACGGCTCGTTCCACGCTGCCGATGACGCTGCGGTGGATCATGACCGGTCGGTGCTTCGCGCCGTCCGCGCCGATGTAGTGCAGGCCGAACCGGTCCGGCTGGTGGAAGTCGACCTGGACGGTGGACAGGGTGGACTCCCGGCCCGCGCTGTCGCGCACCTGGACGTCGATCTTGGGGCCGTAGAACGCGGCCTCGCCGGCTGCCGCCTCGTAGGGCAGGCCGGAGCGGTCGAGCACCTCGGTCAGCAGAGCGGTGGAGCGCTGCCACATCTCGGGGGCGGCGACGTACTTTCCGCCGGGGCCCGGGAGGGAGAGGCGGTAGCGGGCCGGGCTGATGCCCAGGGCCGCGTACGCCCGGCGGATCAGCTCCAGTGCGGCCTCGGCCTCTTCGGCTACCTGGTCCAGGGTGCAGAAGATGTGCGCGTCGTTGAGCTGAATGGCCCGTACCCGGGTGAGTCCGCCGAGCACGCCGGAGAGTTCGGAGCGGTACATGCCTCCCAACTCCGCCATGCGCAGGGGAAGTTCCCGGTAGCTGTGGGGGCGGGAGCGGTAGATGACCGCATGGTGCGGGCACAGGCTGGGGCGGAGCACGACCTGTTCCCCGCCCAGGTCCATCGGCGGGAACATGTCGTCGCTGTAGTGGGACCAGTGGCCGGAGATCTCGTACAGCTCCCGTTTGCCGAGCACCGGGGAGTACACGTGCTGGTACCCGGCCCGTCGTTCGGCGGTGCGGATGTACTCCTCCAGGGTGTGGCGCACGGCTGCGCCGTCGGGCAGCCAGTACGGCAGTCCCGCGCCGATCAGCGGGTCGGTGTCGAACAGATCCAGTTCGCGGCCGAGTCTGCGGTGGTCGTGCATGGCGGTCTCCTCGCGGTGGTGGGACGAGTGACCACACGGCGAAGCCCCGGGGCACTCGCCCCGGGGCTTCGGACTGCACAGCTGTCAGCGCGCCGGGACACTCTCCGGCGTCGTCGTCATGGCAGCACGCTTCATGCGGTGGATGGTAGTGCCCGTCCCCGCACGGTGCACGCTGTTTTACGGGAGGACGTTGCCTGGCGGGGCACCGGCCGCAGGCTCCGGTTCAGTGCCTGGCGCCGCCGATGCGGCCCTCCAGCTGCACCAGCAACTCGCTGAGCTGGGCGCTGAGCCGGACCCGGGACTGCTCGTCGAGGCCGGAGAGCACTGTGCGTTCGTACTCCAGTTGCCGGGGCAGCAGCCGGTCCACCAGTTGGCGCCCCTCCTCGGTGAGGCCGACGTGGGCCACCCGGCGATCGCGGGCGTCGCTGCGGCGGGCCACGAGGCCGCGCTCCTGGAGGACGCGCAGGCGCTTGGTCACGGCGGCACCGGAGGAGAAGGTCTCCCGGGCCAGCTCGCCGGGGGTGAGCTCACGGTCGATGCGGCGGACGGCTCCGAGCAGGTCGAACTCGGCGCGGGTCAGTCCGGCCGCGCGCAGCGGGGCGTCCTCCGCCTGCTGGAGCAGGGCCGCGCAGCGGTTGATGCGGCCGATGAGTTCCATCGGTCCGGTGTCCAGCTCCGGGTTCACGGCCTGCCACTGCCGCACCACCGAGGCAACGATGTCGTCGCTCACACCGCTCCGTTCTCCTGGGCCGGGGCGATCAGCCCCTGCCGTTTCGCTGTCGCCGCGAGCGTACGGTGTCCGGCCTGCTCGGCTGCGAGGACCTGCTCCTGGGGCAGGGCACGCTGCCACCATTCGCCCGATGCGGTGTCGTCGGCCTCGCGGAGCTCGACGAGCGAGCCGGTCAGCCCGCGGCGGGCGGCGTCGAGGGCCGCGGGGGTGGGCTGCGCGGACGCGATCGTCGCCACCGCGTGGGTGCGTGCCCGGTCGGTGGCGGTCAGGGCCTTCTCCAGGCGTCCGGCGGCCCGGCGGTTGGGCACCAGCATGGCCGTGACGATGCCCACCGCGGCGCCGATCACGGTGTCCAGGACGCGGTCGCCGATGAGCTCACCGGCCGGGTGGGTGCCGCCGAACTCCATGACCAGCAGGGCCATCGGAGTGACGGCGATGGAGCCGAGCCAGTAGTTGCGGGTGATCAGGGCCTCGGCCGCGAAGTTGAAGCAGAGGCAGCAGGCGATCAGGGCCAGTGATCCGATACGGCTGACCGGGAGGACGGCCGCGAAGACGAGGACGCCGAGCAGATTGCCGAGGGTGCGCTGGAGGGCCCGGTTCCAGGACAGGCTCACATTGGCCTGGTAGAGGGAGGCGGCGGTGACGATCGCCCAGTACGGGCGGCCGACGCCGGCCGCCTGGGAGACGTAACCGGCCAGCGCGCAGCCGATGAGGGTGCGGATGCCGATGGGCAGCAGCGGGGAGTTCGGGCCCAGGCGGCGCAGGAGTGCGCGGCGGGCTTCGCGGCGGCTCGTGGCGCGGCGGGCGGCCCGTTCGGCGTCGATGCCGAACAGCGTCTCGTACGTGTCCGGGGTGGACGGCGGGGTGGGCACGGGGCCGCGGGCCCGGGTCTGCCGGGCCCAGGCGCGCAGCTGGGCGGGGTCGGTGGCGGGGGTGGCCGACTGGCCGCCGAGGGTGCTCTGGGCGAGGGCTGCCTCTGCGTGGACGACGAGGCGCTCCAGCCCCTGCCGCACCTCGGTGGGGCGTCCGACGGCGAGCAGCGCCTGCCAGGCGCCGTGCACCGCGGCGGCCGCGGCGTGCCGGGTGCGGTGGCCGGGGGCGGCGACGTAGGCCGCGGCAGCGTCGAGGGCCCGTGCGGTCGCCCGGCGCTCGGGGCCTTCCCTGCGGAGTGCCGCGGGGCCGACCGTGACGAGCCAGGAGAACACGCCTGCGGCCAGGGCGAGCGCGATATGGCCGGGGACCTGTCCGAGGTGCTGTGGGAAGAAGAGTGCGGCGGAGCTCACAAACGTGAAGATCACCGCTCCGGGCGGTCCGATGCGGGTCCCGTCGCAGACCATCTTCTGTCCGGCCGCGAGCAGTGCGCCCACCGCGATCAGCACGGCGGTGGATCCGGTGAGCGAGGCCGCGACCAGGGAGATCGCCAGGCTGAGGACCATGCCGACGACGACTCCGGCGACCGCGCGGATCCGGCGGACGTACGGGAGGTTGTGGCCGTACAGCGCACAGAGCGAACCAGCCATCGTGTACATGATCAGCTCGGTCCGGCCGAGCGCGAACAGCACCAGATCCGGTACGGCGGTGGCGACGACCACGCTGAGCGCCGGTTTGAACCACATGTCCGAGGGGCGGACGAGGCGCAGCGGGGCGGTCAGGGGGAGCCGGCGCACGGAGGGCTGACGGGATCGAATAGCTGTATCACTCACTCATATACTTTAGCAGGTATTACACCCGTAAAACAATTTCCCTCCTCATGACCCCGCTGCGCCGACGGCATCCCCCCTTCGCCACCCCCTAGCGTTCTTGGCTGAAGACGAAGATCGAAGACGAACCGGTGCACGCACCGGAGCAGGTCTCCACCGACGACGCAACAGCCTTCTGGGAGTCCATCCGATGTACGAGAGCGATGCCGGACTGCTCGCCCCCGGGCGGGTCGGCTCCCCCGCCGAGACCGCCACCGGCGACCTCGCCTTTCTGCAGGCGATGCTCGACGCCGAGGCGGCGCTCACCCGCGCCCACTGCGCCTGCGGGCTGGCCCCCGCCCGGGCCGGGCAGGCGGTCACGGCGGCGGCGGTGGCGGGCCGCTTCGATGTGCGGGACGTGGCGCTGCGCGCCCCCGCGAGCGGCAATCCGGTCACGCCGCTGGTCGCCGACCTGGTGGCCGCGGTCGACGAGGACGTCCGGCCGTACGTCCACCGCGGGGCCTCCAGCCAGGACATCCTCGACACCGCCGCCATGCTGGTCGCGACCCGGGCCCTGGCGCCGGTGCTCGATGATCTGGGCCGGTCCGCCGAGGCAGTGGCCCGGCTCGCCGCCGCCCACCGCAACACACCGATGCCGGGCCGTACGCTCACACAGCAGGCCGTGCCGACCACCTTCGGGCTGAAGGCGGCCGGATGGCGCGCGCTCCTCCTCGACGCACGGGACCGACTGACGGCCGTACGGGGTACGCTCCCCGTGCAGCTGGGCGGTGCGGCGGGGACGCTGGCCGTCTTCGACGTCTTCACCCCCGTCCGGGCGGCCGACGCCGCCGGGGCCGAGCCCCGGGGGCCGGCGATGCTCCGGGCATTCGCCGACGAACTCGGCCTGGCAGAACCGCTGTTGCCCTGGTCGAGCCTGCGCACCCCGATCGCCGATCTGGCGGGCGCGCTCGCCTTCACGGCAGGTGCGCTCGGCAAGGTGGCGGCCGATGTGCTCACCCTGTCCCGCACCGAGATCGGCGAGGTCTCGGAGGGCAAGGGCGGCGGTTCGTCCACCATGCCGCACAAGTCCAACCCGGTCCGCGCCACGCTGATGGCAGCGGCCGCCCGGCGCGCCCCCGGCCTGGCGGCGACGCTCTACGGTTCGCTCGCGGCCGACGACGAACGGCCGGCCGGGCCCTGGCACGCCGAGTGGGAGCCGCTGCGCGAACTGCTGAGGCTGGTCGGCGGGGCCGCGCACGACGCCGCCGAGCTCACCGAGGGACTGCGCGTCGTCCCGTACGCCATGTGGGAGAACCTCCAGCGGACCGACGGGCTGATCGTCTCGGAACGGCTGGCCGCCGTCTTCGCCGAACGGATCGGGCGCAGGCGCGCCAAGGAGGTGCTGCTGAACGCCGCCGCGCGAGCCCGTGCGGAGACCGCGGACCTGGGCGACGTACTCGGCGACATGCTGGACGAGGAGCCCGAACTCGCCGGTCTCGATCTCTCCGACCTGACCGAACCCGCCCGCTACACCGGCTGCGCGGGCCTGCTCACCGACCGTGCGCTGGAGCGCGAATGACCGCACCCGGTGCCCGCTCCGGTCTGCCCATCGCAGGCGCGGCAGGCGCGGTACCGGTGGTCAGGCCGTGGTGGCGTCCCCGCGGATCCGGGCGTGGACGTGCATGTCGTGCCAGCCGTCGGCGTGCAGATGGCCGCGGCGTCTGACGCCCTCCAGCGCGAAGCCCGCCTTGGCCGCCACCCGGCAGGACGCCTCGTTCCGCACGGAGTGGACGAGTTCGAGGCGCTCGAACCCGATCTCGTCGAAGGCCCAGCACGTCAGCACCGAGACCGCGCGGGGCGCGAGTCCGTACCCCCGGGCGGCCGGCAGCATCCAGTAGGCGCACTCGGCGTGACCGAGGGCCGGTGTCAACGAGCGGAGGGCGACCCGGCCCAGCACCTGCCCGGTTCCGCCGTCCTGGCTCGCGGGGCGGACGACCGCCCAGTGCGCTCCGGTCTCGCTGTACCAGGCGCTCCGCCAGGCGTCGATCCAGTCGCGCGCCTCGTCCTCGGAGTCGGCCCGGCGCAGGTGCCAGTGCTGGATGACCGGGTCGGTGAAGGCGGCGAGGACGGCCGGGGCGTCCGTTTCCCGCCACGGCCGCAGGAGCAGGTCGTCGCCGAGGGCCAGATCCGGTTGCGCAGAGTCCGCGAGACGCCCGGCGGGAATGAGGGGCGGCACCAGGTACGGCATGGCCGCATCTTCGCACGGCAGCCCCCTCGCACCCGGCTCTTCCGCCGTGCGAGGGGCTGCCGTCACCCGGGTCAGCCGAGGCCGCGGGCGTCCTGCTTGAGGGCGGTGTCCACGGTCAGTGCGGTGGCGACCACGAGGCTCAGCAGGGGCTCGGGCAGCTGGTAGTGGATCTGCAGCACATAGTTGTCCGCCGTGGTGAACAGCGTCTTCGCGAGGCCTTCCCAGGTCTTGGTGATCCGGGCTATCTCGGCGTCGTTGTGGTCGACGATCGCGAAGTTCCAGGCGCGCCAGTTCTCCGCCTTGATCGCGCCGATCTGCCGGCCGTCCGCCATGATCGCGAAGTTGATCTTGCCGATCGCGTTCTGCTGGACGATCTCCCCGACCGGCTGCCCGTCCGGGCGCTCCACGATGACCCTGGACTTGATGAACTTCGCCGGGCGGGTCAGCAGGAGCTGCGGCTGACCGTACGCGTCACGGATTTCGAGGCGGTGGGTCAGGTACTGGTCGACGCTGGTCAGGAAGCGCAGCACCTTGCGCAGCGCGCTCTGTCCGACCTGGACGACCGAACCGATGGTGTTGCCGTGCTGGTCGAAGACGCTGTACTCGTTCGTCACCTCGATCAGCTTGGCCTTCTGGTTCACGACCAGGACCTGCTGGTTGAAGAGCGAGCCCGCGCCCGGAGCGCCACCCTGCTGGGGCTGGTGGACCGCCTGCTGCGGGACCCCGGGCTGCTGCTGGACGGCCTGCTGATAACCGGCCTGCTGATGAGGAACGGCCTGCTGGTGCTGGGGAGCCGCCTGCGGCTGGGCAGACGCGGGCGTCGTCGGGACCGCGCCCTGGGCCTGCTGCCCACCGGCCGGGTTGGTGTGCTCGGTCCACTGGGAACCGTCCCAGTAGCGCAGCAGCTGGGGCGCGCCGTGCGGATCCGGATACCAGCCCGCAGATATGTTCGATTGCGTGGTCACCGGGGCACACTATCCCGCCACTTTCGCGACCGGGACCCCCTCGCGCGGATCCACAGCATCCACCTCTCATTGAAACTTCACACACCGCGTACGATGACGGGGATGAACAGGCTGAGCGAAGGAACGCCGCGACGGTGGCCGAGTGCCCACGCGGCCGTTTCCGGCTGGCTGTTCGTCCTGCTCACCCTGGTCGCCTGCTGCTCGCTCACGCCCTCGGCCCCGTCCGAGCACCGGACGACGGCTGACGCGGTATCGGTCTCGCAGCACTCCGCAGCGCACACCCTGGCCGCCGTCCCGGCTGTGGCAGCCGAGCATCCCGTGACCGACCGGACCGTCGTGGCAGATGCCCCGGACGACCGGGGCGCGGGCAGTTCCTGCCACGGGGCCACCGAGCACGCGGCGCCCGTCGTCCAGCCCGGCCAGGCCGCACCCGTGGCGCTGCCCGGTACGGCCGTCACGTCCCCCGTCGCCCCGCTCAGCGGCGGCGCCGCGATCCGCGGGCCGTCCAACGACGCCGCGCAGGACGTCGACCACCTCCGTCTCCAGGTTCAACGGGTGTAGGGCCGGGCCGCGTTCCTCGGGTCACCGAGGACGTTCCCTCGCATGCCCTCGACTCTCTCCCGTTGACACGAAGGACGATTCCCCATGGCCTCGGCCAAGAAGCAGAACACCGCTGCCGCCGCACGCCGCGCCAAGCTGGAGGAGGCCCGCCGCAAGGAGCGGGCCCGTGAGCGCCGCAGTCGCCTCATCACCCTCACCGCCTCCGTCGCCGTGATCGCGGCACTCGTGGCGGGCGGCGGCTATCTGATGTCCGCCGCCGACGACAAGGAGAAGGCGGAGAACGAGGCGAAGTCCGCGCCCGTGAAGGGCGAGCGGACCTGGGACAAGCTGTCCCAGAACCACGTCGAGAAGCAGGTCGACTACCCGATGAACCCGCCGGTCGGCGGCGATCACAACCCGGTGTGGATGAACTGCGACGCCGACGTCTACACCAAGGCGATACCGAACGAGAACGCCGTCCACTCCCTCGAACACGGCGCGGTCTGGGTCACGTACACCAGCAAGGCGAAGCCGGCCGACATCGAGAAGCTCGGCAAGCGGGTCGCATCGACGCCGTACTCGCTGATGAGCCCGGTGGAGGACCAGGCCGCCCCGCTCATGCTGAGCGCCTGGGGCAAGCAGGTGACGGTGACGAGCGCCACCGACGTACGCGTGGCGCAGTTCTTCACCAAGTACGTCCAGGGGCCGCAGACCCCGGAACCGGGAGCGGCCTGCACCGGCGGGGTCACCCAGTGACCTCCGCGGTCCGCACCTCCCGCCCGCTGGTGATGGCGGGAGGTGCGGTGCTGCTGCTGGCGCTGGGGCTGGTCGCGCTGATGCTGGTACGGCCGTCGTCCTCGGAGGGCTCATCGGGACGCGCGGCCGCGCCCTCGGACACGTCGGTCGATGTGGGGTTCGCGCGTGACATGTCGATCCACCACCAGCAGGCGGTGGAGATGTCGTTCCTCGTGCGGGACCGTACGTCCGACGACGCCGTGCGACGGCTCGCGTACGACATCATCAACACCCAGGCCAATCAGCGCGGCATGATGCTGGGCTGGCTGGAGATGTGGGGCCGGGCGAAGTCGTCCGAGGCGCCCCCGATGGCGTGGATGGGGCACACGGTCGAGTCCCGCGGCGACGGTTCCCTGATGCCGGGCATGGCGACCGACGCCGAACTCGACGCGCTGCGATCGGCGAAGGGCAGGGCCGCCGAGGTGCTGTTCCTGAAGCTGATGACCGTGCACCACCGCGCGGGTGCGGAGATGGCGCAGGCCGCGGCGACCGGGGCCACGACCGACGAGATCCGGAACCTGGCGGCGGGCATGGTCCGTGGGCAGCGGTCGGAGATCTCGCTCATGGCGGACATGCTCGAGGAGCGAGGTTCTCCGGTCTGACGCCGGTGACCTCCCGCCGTTCGCGGACCGCTGGAGCGGCCGGACGCCCCGGCACCCCGTGCGCGCGTGGCGCGGGGTGCCGGGACGCGGTCGGTACGGCGAGCCTCGGGTCGTCTCCTCACCCGGTGCCGTTCGTGGCCCGCCTGCCGGTCAGGTGCCGTCTGCCTACTTGCCCGGTGCCGGGGCCGCGGCGTACAGGTCGCCGAGGTAGTAGTCCTTGGCCTTGCCCGGGTTGGGCAGCTTGTCCATCTGGACGAAGACCTGGGCGAGTTCGTCGAACCAGCCGTTGACCGTGCCGTCCTTGCTGAGCTTCGTCAGCTCGTCGGACGGCAGGATCTTCACGTACGTGGTGGACCCGGCGAGCTGCTCGGCGGGCAGCTTGAGGAAGTCCGCGGCGACCTTCTCCGACTCCTCGGGGTGTGCGGCGATCCAGTCGCCGGCCGCCTTGAGGACCCCGGTCACCTTCTTGACCAGCTCCGGGTTCTTGGAGGCCAGCTTCGGCTGGGTGACGAAGGCGTTGGGGAAGGTCAGCTTGGGGTAGTAGTCCTCGGTCCGGCTGATCTCCTTGAGGTCGGGGACCTTCTTCTTCATCGTGTCGATCAGCGGGTACCAGGTGGCGGCCGCGTCGACCTGGCCGGAGGAGAACGCCGTGACGACGGTCGAGGCGTCCATGGCGACCTTCTTGACGTCGCTCGGCTTCAGCCCGGCCTCACGCAGCGCCAGGTTGAGGATCATGTCCCCGGAGGTGCCTTCGGCGACGGCGATCTTCTTGCCCTTGAGGTCGGCCGGGTCATTGATGCCGGAGTTCGGCCGGGCGATGACGCGGTCGGCGAGGCCGAGCATGTTGACGGAGACGATGGAGGCGCGGCCGGAGGCGGGCAGCCAGAGCGCGCCCGGGCCGACGTAGCCGAAGTCCAGGTCGCCGGAGCCGAGCGCCTGCACCTGGAGCGGGCCGTTGGTGAAGACCTTCAGCTCGGGGGTGATGCCGGCCTTCTTCCACAGCCCCTGCTTCTGGGCGACGGCGAGCGCGGCCGAGCCGCTGTAGTCGGCGATGTAGCCGAAGCGGACCTTCTGGCTCCCACTGCCCGAGGAGTCGTCGGTGGACGAGTCCCCGCCGCAGCCGGTGACGGCCGGGAGGAGAGCGAGGGCCAGCAGGAGCCCTGCGGCACGACGGCCGATGGCACGGTTCTTGTTCACGACGCTGTTCCTTCGAGGGGAGCGGGCTGATGGTGGACGGCCTGCCAGACCTGGGCGCGCAGTTCGGCGAACTCGGGCGACAGCCGGTGTTCCTCGGTGCGCGGGTAGGGCAGTGTGACGGGGATGATCGTGTGGATACGGCCCGGACGGGCGGCCATCACGACGACGCGGTTGGCGAGGTAGACCGCCTCGTCCACGTCATGGGTGATGAACATGACGGTGCGCCGGTCCCGGCTCCAGGTGTCGAGCAGGGAGTCCTGCATCCGGACCCGGGTCAGTGAGTCGAGGGCGCCGAAGGGTTCGTCCATGAGGAGGACCTTCGGGTCGACGGCGTAGGCGCGGGCGATGGCGCAGCGCTGCTTCATGCCGCCGGAGAGCGTCTTGGGCAGGGCGTCGGCGAAGTCGGTGAGGCCGACGAGTTCGATGATCTCCCGGGCCCGGCGGCGGCGTTCTGCCTTGCCGACCCCGGCGACCTTCAGTCCGTACTCGACGTTGCCGGCGACGGTCATCCAGGGGAAGAGGGCGTACTGCTGGAAGATGACGCCGCGTTCGGGGGACGGTCCGCGAACGGGTACGCCGTCGACGGTGACTTCCCCTCCGGTGGCGTCCAGGAGCCCCGCCGCGATGTTCATCAGGGTGCTCTTGCCGCAGCCGGACGGGCCGACGACGGTGACGAACTCGCCGTCCTCGATGTCGAGATCGACCCGGTCCAGGGCCAGGAACTCGCCGTCCTTGACGTCGAATCCCCGTGTCACGTCACGGAAGTTGATGGTGGGCATGATTACCGCCGTTCCTGCCAGTGGGTGAGCCGACGCTCGGCAAGCAGCAGCAGCCGGTCCATCACGAGGCCGATGGTGCCGATGGCGATGAGCTGGACGAAGATGGTGGGCAGGTCGTAGTAGAGCTGGGCCTGCTGCATCCGGAAGCCCAGTCCGCCCTGGGCCGCGATGAGTTCGGCGGCGACGACGGTCGCCCAGGAGGCGCCGAGGCCGATGCGCATGCCGACCAGGATGAAGGGGGTGGAGGCGGGAACGACGACGCCCAGGAAGACCTGCGGGTCGCGGGCTCCGAGCACCCTGGCCGCGTTGACGAGGGTGACGTCGACGGCGACGACGCCCTGGAAGGTGGAGACGACGCACGACAGGAACGACGCCAGGAAGATGACGAAGATCTTCGGGGTCTCGTCGATGCCCATGAGCACGATGGCGAGCGGGATGATCGCGAGGGGCGGCACCATGCGGAAGAACTGCAGCCACGGTTCGATCAGGCGGCGGACGACCGGGTACCAGCCCATCAGGAAGCCGACCGGGATCGCGAGGGCGACACCGAGGACGTAACCGATGAGGACGCGCTTCAGGCTCGCGCCCGCGTCGGAGAAGAGCGTCCCGTCACTGATGAGGGTGGCGGCCCGGCGGCCCACTTCGACGGGTCCGGGGAAGCCGTCGATGCCGCTGTTGGCGAGGACGAACCAGACGATCAGACCGAGCGCGAAGGAGGCGATTCCGAGCAGCACGGAGGTGATCCGGCCGGTCGTCTTCGTCTTCTTCCGTGGTGCCTTCACCGGTGCGTCCGGAGCGGGTGCGTCCTGGGTGGCGGCGGGATCGGGGAGCAGACCGGTCTTCATGCGACCTCCTCCGCGACTCCGTCGACGTCGGCCGCGCGGTCGCCGCCGATGTCCGCCATGTAGCTCATCCAGGTGTAGGCCGGGTCGCCGCGGCGCAGCAGCTCGCGGTAGAGACGCACGGTGAGGTCGCGCCGGACGCCCGCGTAGGCGGGTGCGTCGTAGACGTTGTGCAGTTCGTGCGGGTCGGAATCCAGGTCGTACAGCTCGTGCACGCTCTCCGGGTTGTGCACCAGCTTGTGGCGCCGGTCGCGGATCATGCGCTGGGAGTACGGGAAGTGGTGGCCGTGGAACTCGGCGACGATCTCGTCGCGCGGACTCGCGGGGCGATCGCCGTTCAGCACCGGCAACAGGCTCTCGCCGTCGCAGAGTTCGGGTACGGGTGCGCCGGCCAGGTCGAGGATGGTGGGGTTGAGGTCGATGAGGTTGGCGAAGTCGTCGTTGACCTGGGCGGGGCCGCCGGGGATGCGGGCGATGGTGGGGATCCGGTAGATGTCCTCGTACATCGCCGGGCCCTTGTCGTTGAGTCGGTGGGCGCCGGTGAACTCGCCGTGGTCGGCGGTGAAGAAGACGGCCGTGTCGTCCCAGAGCCCGTGCTCCTTCAGGGCGTCGGTGAGCCGTCCGACCTGATGGTCGATCATGGTGACGTAGCCCCAGTAGACGGCGATGAGCTTGCGCCAGGTCGCCGCGTCGAAGTCGTCCGATGACCAGTACGCGCTGTACTGGCGCTGCACTTCGGGCTTGCCCGCGAAGGTCTCCGCCATGGAGGCGGGCAACGGCACGTCGTCGGGGTCGTACATGTCGTAGTACTGGTCGGGGATCAGGTACGGCAGGTGCGGGCCGTACCAGTGGCAGGACAGCATGAACGGCCGTCCGCTCGCCTTCCAGTCGGCGGCGTAGCGGTCCAGCAGGGCGAGGCTCCGGTCGGTGAGGAAGGCCTCGATGGTGGCCTCGACGGGCTGCTGGAGCCGGCCGGCGATGAGGTGGCCGCGGCCGGTGCCGTTGGCGGCGGTGCCGAAGACCGGTTCGCGTACGGCGAAGGGCGGGAAGCCGTTGTCCTCCAGCCACTTCTCGTACGAGGGGTGGTGGACGGGGTTGAGCGCGCCGGGCAGGTGCTCGCCGTCGAGGCCGTAGAACTCGGGGCCGCGCTCGCGGCCGATGTGCCATTTGCCCGCGTGGCCGACCTGGTAGCCCTGCTCCATCAGCCCGCGCCAGAGCATCGGGGACTCGTCGGAGAGTTCGTCCTTGCTGCCGCCGTTGCGCTCGGGGTTGTTCAGCATGCCGTGGCGGAACGGGTGGAGGCCGGTGGCGAGCGAGGCGCGGGCCGGGGTGCAGATCGCGGTCGGGGTGTAGAAGCGGTCGAAGCGCGTCCCCTCGGCCGCCAGGGCGTCCAGGGCGGGCGTGTCGACGAGGGGGTTGCCGTAACAGCCCAGGGTGTCGACCCGGTGCTGGTCGGTCATCAGGAACAGGACGTTGCGCGGAGCCACTGGCTGGCCGCCCTTTCGATGGGTCGCTCACGGTGGTGGTGCCTACCGGTGGCTGGGCAGGGGCTCGGCCCTGTACCGAAACCGCTGCTCAGGCAGGCAAGTGACCGGAACTGTAAGGACGGCGGCTTTTTTTCGTCAACCCTCGGGAATAAACAGTTTGTGAATTATTCCGTGGCATTGACAGAAAGTCCCCGGCGCGTCGACCATGCCTGCATGACGGAACGCACCGATGCCTTGCAACGCCTGCGCAGGGCCAACGAAGCCGCCGTACTCGGGGAACTGCGCAGGTCGGGCGCCCTGAGCCGGGGCGAGCTCAAGGCAAGGGTCGGCCTCTCCCGTACCACGCTGTTCGCGATCGTCTCCGACCTCCTGGAGCGCAAGGCCGTCATCGAACAGCCGGCCCCCGACCCCGAGGAGCCGCGCCGCCGGGGCAGGCCCGCGCTGGAGATCGCGCTCAACGCGCGCGGCGCCGAACTGATCGGGATCGACGTCCAGCGGCGCCGGATCCATGTGGTCATGGCCAACTCCGCGCACGAGATCGTCGGCCGGTACAGCGTGCCCGTCCCGGCGGACAGCGGCGCGACCGAGCGCGCGGCCCACGCCATCGCAGCCGTGGAGGAACTGGCCGGACGTCAAAACATCAGCCTTGCCCCGGTGCAGGGCATCGGTCTCGGGCTTCCCGGATTCGTGCAGGACCCCGCCTCCGCCGACCCGCGCAACATGACCCCGTTCGCCGGGCATGTCGCCGCCGCACTCGGCCGGCACTTCGACGCCCCCGTGCTCACGGACAACAACTCCCGGCTCGCCGCGCTCGCCGAGGTCACCTGGGGCGCCGCCCGCGGCCTGGACAACACCGTCCACCTGGGCTGGTCCCAGGGCGTCGGCGGAGGTCTCGTCGTCAACGGGCAGCTGGTGCACGGCGCCCACGGCGTGGCCGGCGAGATCGGCCACACCAGCTGCGACCCCGAGGGCAAGCCCTGCCACTGCGGGGGCCGGGGCTGCCTGGAAGGGCTCATCAGCATGCCCGCCCTGATCGCCGCCTGCGCCGAGCGCGGGGTGACGGTCCAGGGCACCGCGGAACTGGTCGCACTCGCCGCCGAGGGCCGGCCGGAGGTCGCCGATGTGTTCCGCACCGCGGCCGTCACCGCGGGGCGGGTGCTCGCCTCGCTCGCCGCACAGGTCGACCCCGAGTGCGTCGTCATCTACGGGGAACCGGCCGCCCTGGACGACCTGGTCCTCGCCCCGATCCGGGAGGTGATCGCCGCCCTCTCGCTGCCGTCGGCCCTGCGGACCATCGAGGTGCGCGGCTCCGAGCTCGGCGCCGACGCGGCCGCGCTCGGCGCCGTGGCCCTGCTGCTGCGCACCACCGGCCAGGACCTGGCGGAACTGCTCGACCGGCCCGTCCCCGGCAGTGCCGTCGAGGACGGCGCACCGCTGACCACGGGAGCCGCACGATGAGCGCCTGCTGCGGGCCCGACCGGGCGAGCACCCCCGCCGAGGCAGTATCGGGGGCGGTGGAGCCGGCCTCCCCTCCCCCGGCCGATTTCGTCGTCCCGGAACGCCGGCCCGCCGACCTGCTCCGGGGCATGGTGGCCATCCCCGGCGGCCCGTTCCTGATGGGCGGTGAGGACGAGGACGCCTTCCCGGCCGACGGCGAGGGTCCCGTCCGGGAGGTGTTCGTCCGTCCCTTCCACATCGACGCCGCCTGTGTGACCAACGCCCAGTTCGCCGTGTTCGTGAAGGCCACCGGTTACCGCACCGAGGCCGAACTCCTCGGCTGGTCCTATGTGTTCGGCTCCTTCATACCTCCGCAGGCACGCCATGCCGTACAGCCCGGCATCGTGCCCGGCGCCCCGTGGTGGCGCGCGGTGAGCGGCGCGTACTGGCGGGCCCCCGAGGGGCCCGGCACCTCCATCGGCGACCGCCGGGACCACCCCGTGGTCCATATGTCGTGGCACGACGCGACGGCCTACGCCCGGTGGGCCGGCAAGCGGCTGCCGACCGAGGCGGAGTGGGAGAAGGCGGCCCGCGGCGGACTCCCACGCGCCCGCTTCCCGTGGGGCAACGAGCTGACCCCGCGGGGCAGGCACCGTTGCAACATCTGGCAGGGCGAGTTCCCGGTGCACAACACCGCCGAGGACGGCTTTGCCACCACCGCCCCCGTCAAGACCTACGCGGCCAACGGCTTCGGCCTGTACAACACGTCCGGCAATGTGTGGGAGTGGTGCGCCGACCGGTTCAGCGCCGACTGGCACGCCGCCGACCGGCCGGAGACGCGCATCGATCCCGTCGGGCCGCCCACCGGCGGGAACCGGGTACTGCGCGGCGGTTCGTACCTCTGTCACCGCTCCTACTGCAACCGTTACCGGGTCGCCGCACGCACCTCCAACACCCCGGACAGCACGACCGGCCACGGCGGGTTCCGCTGTGCGCTGTGACCCGCACCCGCCCCGGTGAGGCGCCCGCCCCCGTGACGCGCCTGCGGCCTCACCGGCTCACCCGGCGGCTCGCACAGGGGATCGCATAGGCTCGGCTCCGACATGAAGAGCAACCTCGCACCGCTGGGGCCCAAGGCCGACAAGGACACCGTGCGCCGCAGCAACCTCAGTCTGGTGCTGCGGGCGGTCCGTGACGAGGCCGAGGGCGAAGCGACCAGGGCCGGGGTCGCCGCACGGGTGGGACTGACCCGGGCCGCGGTCTCCTCGCTCGTCGAGCAGCTGCTCGACCTCGGGTTCCTCACCGAGTCCGGCAAGACCTTCAGCGGGCAGGCCGGGCGCCCCGGGACCGCGCTCAAGGTGGCACGCACCGGGCCCGCCGGACTCGGCGTCGAAGTCAACATCGACTACGTGTCGGTGTGTGTGGTCGACCTGGCGGGCACCGGCCGGGTACGGCTCACCGAACACCTCGACAACCGGGGCGCACCGCCCGCCCAGGTGCTGGCGCGGGCCGCCGCCATCACCGCGCGCACCCTGGAGTCGGCACGGGAACAGGAGCTGTTCCCGGTCGGGGTGGCCCTCGCGCTGCCCGGTCTGGTCTCCGGCGGTTCGGTGCGCCAGGCGCCCAACCTCGGCTGGAACCAGGTGCCGGCCGAGGAACTCTTCGCCGCCTCGCTGGCCGCGCAGTGTCCCGGTACCGGGGCGCTGCCGGTGAGTTCGGAGAACGAGGCGAATCTTGCGGCGCTGGCCGAGCTCTGGTTCGGCGGGCTCGACGCGGTCCGCAGCTTTCTGTACCTGACGGGCGAGATCGGCGTCGGCGGCGCCCTGGTCATCGACGGTGAACTGCTGCGCGGAGCACACGGATTCGCCGGGGAGATCGGCCATGTGGTGGTGGACCCGCAGGGGCCCGACTGCCGGTGCGGCTCGCGCGGCTGTCTGGAGCAGTACGCGGGACAGGCGGCGCTGCTGCGGGCCGCCGGCATCGAGGACTCCGCGGGCGGTTCCGGAGTGGCCGAACTGGAACGGCGCGCTCGGGACGGGGACGCGCGGGCGGTGGCCGCTGTCGCGGAGGCCGGCCGGATGCTGGGGCGGGTGCTGTCCGGGGCGGTGAATCTGCTCGACCCGGACGCGGTGGTGCTCGGCGGCATCTACCGCGGCCTGATGCCGTGGCTTTCGCCGTCCGCCGACGAGGAGCTGACGGCACGGGTGGTGTCCGGGCTCTGGTCCCCGGGGAGCGGGCGGCTGCGCGGCTCGTCCGTCGCGGGCGACGCGGCGCGGGGTGCCGCGGCGCTGGTGACGACGGGTGTGCTGGCCGATCCGGTGGCGTTCGCGGGCGGCCGGGCACAGAGCTGACCACTTGCGGTGCGGGTGCGGGTGCGGTTGCGGTTGCGGGCGTCGCCCGGCGCCGCGACGGGTGGGGGCCGGGCATCCGATGCCCGGCCCCCACCGTCACGCCGCTTCGTAGCGGGTCTCGGTCAGCGCACGCCCAGCAGGTGGTCCATCGCCAGCTGGTCCAGGACCTCGAACGCCATGCCGCGCTCGGCCGCCGCGTTCACGTCGAACCCCTCGAAGGCCGTACGGTCGGCGAGCAGTCCGGCCAGGCCGTCCTCCGCCGTCGGGCGGGCCAGTTCGTCGAGCCGGGACGCGCGCAGCGCCTCCTGCACGGCGGGGTCGGCGCGGAAGGCGGCGGCGCGCTCCTTGAGGATCAGGTAGTTACGCATGCAGCCCGCGGCCGAGGCCCAGACACCGTCGTAGTCCTCGGTCCGCGGCGGCTTGAAGTCGAAGTGCCGCGGCCCCTGGTAACCGGCCGTCTCCAGCAGGTCGACGAGCCAGAACGCCTGACGCAGATCGCCCGCCCCGAAGCGGAGGTCCTGGTCGTACTTGATGCCGGACTGACCGTTCAGGTCGATGTGGAAGAGCTTGCCGGCCCAGAGGGCCTGCGCGATGCCGTGCGGGAAGTTCAGCCCGGCCATCTGCTCGTGTCCGGTCTCCGGGTTGACGCCGACCAGCTCCGGGCGCTCCAGGCGCTCGATGAAGGCGAGGGCGTGGCCGATGGTCGGCAGGAGGATGTCGCCGCGCGGCTCGTTCGGCTTGGGCTCGATGGCGAACTTCAGGTCGTACCCCTGCTCGGTGACGTACGCGCCGAGCAGGTCGAAGGCTTCCTTCATCCGGTCGAGAGCGACCCGGATGTCCTTGGCGGCACCGGACTCGGAGCCCTCGCGGCCACCCCAGGCCACATAGGTGGTGGCGCCGAGCTCGACGGCGAGGTCGATGTTGCGCAGGGTCTTGCGCAGGGCGTAACGGCGCACGTCGCGGTCGTTGGCGGTGAACGCGCCATCCTTGAAGACCGGGTGGGTGAACAGGTTCGTCGTCGCCATGGGGACGACGAGTCCGGCCGCGTCCAGCGCCTGACGGAACCGCTTGACGATCCCTTCACGCTCGCTGTCCGTGGAGCCGAACGGAATCAGGTCGTCGTCGTGGAAGGTGACGCCGTACGCGCCGAGTTCGGCGAGCCGCTGGACGGAGTCGACGGGGTCGATCGCGGCACGGGTCGCGTCGCCGAAGGGGTCGCGACCCTGCCAGCCCACCGTCCACAGTCCGAAGGTGAACCTGTCCTCGGGGGAGGGGGTGAAGCGTTCCGTCATGGTGTGGCCGCCTTCGGTGCTGTCGGGTCCACTGACCGGCCGAGGCGGTCGAACCCTATTTGTTTACGGTCATGACTAATCTTGCACGGAGCCACCGCGAGACGTAACCCCTCAGCCGAGGAAAACCGCTGACGGGATCACCGGAACGGGCACTGTTCCAATCGGGGTCGATCACGTAATTTGTTTTCCGTACGATCAAATCACCGTGGCAGTCTCCCGGCAGCCACCCGCCACGGCGACGGCCGCCCGCGTCCGTCCCGCACGGTCCAGGAACCAGGAATGAGGTCGGCCATGCCGCCGCGTACCGTCGTCATCGGTGTGGACAGCTCCACCCAGTCCACCAAGGCCGCCTTCGTCGACGCCGGGACCGGCCGGCTTCTGGGCGTCGGCCGTGCACCACATGCCGTCACCGGCGAGGCGGGCGCCCGGGAGAGCGATCCGGAGATGTGGTGGCAGGCACTGCGCGACGCCGTCACCGCCGGGCTGAAGGAGTCCGGTGTCGCCGCCTCAGCGGTGGCGGGCATCGCGGTCGCCGGGCAGCAGCACGGGCTGGTCGTCCTCGACCGGTCGGGGCGGCCGCTGCGGCCCGCGATGCTGTGGAACGACACCCGCTCCGCACCCCAGGCAACCGCCCTCACCGAGGCGCTGGGCGGCCCGGACGCCTGGACGACGCGCACCGGTTCGGTGCCGGTGGCCTCCCTCACCGCGTCGAAGTGGCAGTGGCTGCGGGAGAACGAACCGGAGACCGCCGCCACGACCGCGGCCGTGCGCCTCCCCCACGACTTCCTGACCGAACGCCTCACCGGTGTTGCGGTCACCGATCCCGGCGACGCCTCGGGCACCGGCTGGTACTCCACCGCGACCGGCGCCTACGATCCCGAGCTGCTCGAACTTCTGGGCCTGGACGTCGCGTTGCTGCCCGAGGTGGCCGAGTCAGGCGCCACCCGGGCCGGTTCCCTGACCTCCGTAGCGGCCGAGGCGCTCGGGCTGCCCGCCGGTATCGCGGTGGCCGCGGGCACCGGGGACAACATGAGCGCCGCCGTCGGCCTCGGACTGGGCGGTGCCGGGCTGCTGGACCATCCGGTGCTGAGCCTCGGGACCTCGGGCACGGTCTTCGCCGCCTCCCGGACCAGGCCGGCTTCCAGGGCACTCTCCGGCTTCGCCGCGGCGGACGGCACCTACCTCCCGCTGGCCTGCACCCTCAACTGCACCCTCGCCGTGGACAAGGTCGCCGCACTGCTCGGCCTGGACCGCGAGGACGCCGCCCCGGGAGGCGAGGCGGTGCTCCTGCCCTACCTGGACGGCGAACGCACCCCCGATCTGCCCACCGCCTCCGGACTGCTCACCGGCCTGCGGCACGACACCACACCGCAGCAACTCCTGGGCGCCGCCTATGAGGGTGTGGTCTTCACCGTGCTGCGCGCCCTGGACGAACTCCTGTCGGCCTGTGGCCTCGACCCGGCGGACCCGGAGGTGGCTGCCCGACCACTGCGGCTGATCGGCGGTGGCGCCCAGGGGCGGACCTGGGTGGAGACGGTACGGCGCCTCTCCAGCCGGCCGGTGATCCTGCCCGGCAACGGCGAACTGGTGGCCCTGGGTGCGGCAGCGCTCGCCGCCGGGGCGGCCACCGGAGCGGACCCGGTCGCCATCGCGGCCGGATGGAACACCGGTGACGACACCGAACTGCCCGCCGTCCAGCGCGACTTGGCAACGTTGGAAAGGATCGAATCGGTGCTGGAGCGAGCCTCCGTCCCGCTACTGGGCGGGGTCTGACACGCGTACAGCCGTCCGGCGCCGGCCCGGTGTGCGAGGCAGGCCGGGGAACGACTTTCCGCACGATCTGCTGATCACTCGTCACCACCTGTGCCGGGTCCGGTCGATGATCCGGGCCGGTTTGGGGAAGCGGGGCGATTTTCACTAGGATCCGCCGATGATCATAAGAAGAAGGCTGACGGTAGGGGTGGGCGTTCTGCTCGCCACTCTGACCGCCGGACTCGGTACGGCGCTGCCCGCATCAGCCGACGAAACCCCTACCAAAGCCTCACCCAAGGTCGAACTGGTGCTCGATGTGAGTGGTTCCATGCGAACCCGCGACATCGACGGCCAGTCGCGCATGGCGGCGGCGAAGCAGGCGTTCAACGAGGTCCTGGACGCGGTGCCGGAGCAGGTCGAACTCGGCATCCGGACACTCGGTGCGGACTACCCGGGTGACGACCGGCAGGTGGGTTGCAAGGACACCAAGCAGCTCTACCCGGTCGGCCCGCTGGACCGCACGGAGGCGAAGACCGCCGTCGCCACACTGGCCCCCACCGGCTGGACCCCGATCGGCCCGGCCCTGCTGGGCGCCGCCGACGACCTGGAGGGCGGCGACTCCACCCGCAGGATCGTGCTGATCAGCGACGGCGAGGACACCTGCGGTCCGCTCGACCCGTGCGAGGTGGCACGCGACATCGCGGCCCGCGGCATCCACCTGGTCATCGACACGCTGGGCCTGGTGCCCAATGCAAAGATCCGCGAGCAGCTGACCTGTATCGCCGAGGCCACCGGCGGCACCTACACCGCCGTCCAGCACGCCGACGAACTCTCCGGCCGCGTCAAGCAGTTGGTCGACCGCGCCGCGGAACCCGTCATCACACCGGTGGCGACCGAGGGCGCCGACAGCTGCTCCGACGCACCCCAGCTCAAGGCCGGTCTGTACACCGACCGGGAGAAGTTCGGCGAGCACCGCTGGTACCGGGTCGACGTGCTGCCCGGTCAGGAACTGCGCGCCTCGGTCAGCGTCTCCGCCGACCGCGCCGTGAACAACGACTACGGCGTACTGCTGCGGGCCCTGACCGTGCACGGCCGGGAAATCGTCCGGGGTTCGGAATCGGGCACCGGCCGCACCGACGCGATCTCCGCCGGGCTGCGCTACCCGAAGCCCGAGCAGGACGACACGGACAGCGACGACCAGGCCGCCGCCGAGACCGTGTGCCTTCAGGTCTCCAATTCCTTCTCCGCCCCCGCGTCCGTGAAGACCACGCCGGGCATGCCCGTCGAGCTGACCGTGGATCTGGTGGACGCCCCGGACGACGCCGCCGATGTCGCCGCCTTCGGTCTCGGCCGCGGCTGGTGGCTGCTGGGCGTGCTGGTGCTCACCGGACTCGTCGCGGGTCTGCTGACCGGCTGGATCTCGCGCTGGCGCATCGCCGTCTGGAGGACCAACTGACATGCGTACCACACGTGTACTCGCGGGCGCGCTGCTCACCGGCCTCGCCCTGCTGACCTCGGCGGGCGCCGCCGCCGCCGACGACGCGTCGCCGAGCCCGAGCGCCTCCGCCGACGATTCCGCCCCCACCGAGGCCGGTACCACCTTCCGTACCGCCACGGCGATCCAGCAGAACCAGCGCGCCACCGCCGGGGCCTCCACGGGTGACTACCTGTACTGGGTGTTCCCCGCCGACGCGGGCCAGCGGGCCACCGTCAAGGCAAAGATCACCCTGCCGGAGAGCGCCACCCGGCACGGTGCCTCGACCTGGCAGGTCGATGTGTACGACGGGCTGCGCCGCCGCCAGGCCTGCATGTACGGCCGACAGACCGGGAAGGCCGCGGCCGACGCGTCGGCGGTCGAGCTGACCTGTGTGCTGCGGACCGTCCGCGCCTGGGCCGAGCCGTGGGCCAACGACCCGCTGCCGGGCAGCTACTACGTCCGCCTCACGGTCGTCGACCTGCCGTCGGCGGACCTCGGACTCCCGGTGCAGACCGAGGTCGAGGTCACGTCGGTCGACAAGGGCGGCGCCGGGGACGTCGACGGCACGCTCGCCAAGCCGCTGGTCCCCGGGGTGTCCTCCATCGAGCAGGCCTCGGACTCCTCTGCGTCCTCGGAATCCTCGGCCACGACCGATGAGGACGGGTCGGACGAGGTCAGGCTCGGCAGTGAGCCGGAGGACGGCTGGGCGTCCGGCTGGTGGACCGACCGCTGGCTGTGGACGATCGGCGGCGGGGTCCTCGGGTCCCTCGCGGCCGTGTTCGGCTACTCCCTCACCCGCGGCAGCGGCCGCCCGTCCCGCGTCCCGCCGGGCTACTGACCGCTCCGCCGGGCCGCACCGTCGGACGGGCTCATGTCCGAGCCCGTCCGGCGGCCGGCCCGCACCCCGCCCCGGACCGCCCGCGCCCCTCCCCGGACCGCCCGCCGCCCGCTCCCGGCGGACCGCTACCCTCGACAACTCGGCTACCGCACACGGGTGATGGGATCCTCCACACCGTGCGGCACCACCGAGACTCGGGTCGCGGCGCACCGCATCGGGTGTGCCACAAGGGAGCGGAGACATTCATGTCCACTCAGACCGGACCGGCCGTCGGAGCCGAGCCGCGAGGCCATACGATCGTGCCGGGCCCGAAGGGACTGCCCTTCCTCGGAAGTCTGCCCCAGTTCGGAAAGAATCCGCTCGCCTTCTTCGAGCAGTTGAGCAGCCACGGCGACATGGTCGGCTGGCGCTTCGGCCCCAACTCCTGCGTGTACCTTGCCGATCCGGAATGCATAGGCGAGCTGCTCACCGGGATGGAGGGCACCTTCGACCACCCTTCGCTGGGTATCGCCTTCCGTACCGTGATGGGAAACGGTGTGGCGGTCACCCGCGGAGCGGACTGGCGACGGAAGCGGTCGTTGGTCCAGCCGTCCGTGCGTCCCAAGCAGGTGCGGTCGTACGCGGCGACGATGACCGACAGCACGGTGGAGCTGGCGGACACCTGGTCCGACGGCCAACGCATCGACGTCAAACGGGAGATGGCGTCGCTGACCCAGCGGATCGCGGTCCGTACGATCTTCGGGGTCGACACCGCGGCCGACGCCGAGGCCATGGGCCGGGCAATGGATGTGGCGCAGCAGGAGATCGGCAAGGAGTTCGCCGGGATCGGTGCGATGTTGCCGGACTGGGTGCCGACACCGGGCCGGGCCAGGATCAGGAAGGCCGCGGCGGTCATCGACGCCGAGGTGGCCCGGGTCGTGGCCCGGCACCGCGACGGCGGTGAGGACCGCCCCGATCTGCTGAGCCGGCTACTGACGGCGGTCGACGAGACGGGGGCGCACCTCACGGACCGGGAGATCCGCGACGAGACGGTCACGCTGTACATCGGCGGGCACGAGACGACCAGTTCCGCTCTGGTGTGGGCCTGGTATCTGTTGTCCCGTACCCCTGGGGCGCGGGCCGCGCTCGCCGAGGAGCTGGAACGGGTACTGGGCGACCGGGAGCCGGAGTTCGACGACTTCGCCCGGCTGACGTACACGCAGGCGGTGGTCAAGGAGACCCTGCGCCTCTATCCGACGATCTGGCTGGTCACCGGTGTCGCCAAGGAGGGTGCGGAGGTCGGCGGTGTGCCGATCCCGGAGGGCACGCGGGTGTGGACCAGCCAGTGGTCGACGCAGCGCGACGCGCGGTGGTTCCCCGACCCCGAGGAGTTCCGTCCCGAGCGCTGGGACCCGGAGAGCGGCGACGACATCCCGGAGTACGCCTGGTTCCCGTTCGGCGGCGGCCCCCGGGTCTGTCTGGGTGCACGGTTCGCGATGGTCGAGGCGGTCCTGGTGCTGGCCGTCCTGGCGCGCCGTTTCGACCTGGAGGTGGACCCCGGGACTGTCAACCCGGTGCCGACGCTGACGTTGCAGCCGGACCGCGAGGTGATGGCGACGGTCCGGGCACGGTAGCGGCGGGACCGTCGCGGCCCCGGCCCGCCCTTGCACGGGTGGCCGGGATGCGCAACCGCGGGAGCCCGGGGTTGCCTGGCCTCGATACGGCCGGGCACCCCGGGCTCGTTCCCGTCCGTCGCCGGGCGCGCGCCGGGCGGGGCGCCGGATGTGCCTCCGGGCTCCCCACTCCGGCGGGTCGGATCTGTCGCGGGGACAAGGACATTCCGGTCACACTGGCGGTGTCGGCCTCACCGGCCGCCGGGCCGTCCGGCCGCATCCGCGGGCTCTCGATCGACCGGGAGAAACACCATGCGTCCTCGCTCCGCCCTCGTCTCCGCCCTCGCCGTCGCCGCCGCGCTGACGGCCACCGCTGCCTCGACGACGACCGGCACGGCACCCGCCGGGGCCGTGAACCTTCCGGGGATCTGCCCGGAGAAGAGCCTCGATGTGCGTGCCTCGCCCGGCGGGCAGCCCAACGTGGCCCGGATCAGCGTCACCAACCACGGCGACCGGAGCTGTGTCGTGGACCGGATCCCGACCATCACCTTCAGGGGCCTGGACGGCTCCGCCGAGGCGGTGCCACCGACGACGAGCGGGCCCTATGTCCTCGCGCGGGGCGCGCGTGCGTACGCCGCCGTCCGTACGGCGGACCCGAAGGCGGTCGAGGGGCATGTGGTCGGCAGCCTGTCCGTGTCGGCGGACCCCTCCCACCTGGGCGTCACCTTCCGTGCCGCCACCGTGGGCATGCCGGGCGGGATCCATGTGTGGATTCCGGTCACCACCCTGTGGCAGCACTCGCGGGCCGCGGCGGACCGTGCCCTGGCCGGTGCGCTGGGCTGAGGGGCGGGGCAGCCGGTCACCCCACCCCTCGGGGGCGCAGGAGCCGTTGTGGGCTCCCGCGCGGCACCCTCACCCCACCCGCACAGTCCCGGTGCCTTCGCCCGTCGCCCCGGTGTCCTCAAGGACCACCCGGTACGGCAGGTCCGTGCCCTCGGCGGTGACCTGTACGGCGGCCCCGTCCCGTACGACGCGGTAGGTCGCGGCGGGCGCACCCGTCCGGTCCGGCACCGTGACGCGTGTCCCGGCGGGGCCGGTCGTGGGCGCCGGGCCGAAGACCCGCAGGGTGAGGCCGTCCGGCCAGTCGCCGTCGGGGCGCTGGTCGTCGGCGCCCCAGGGAAGGACCGCACCGGGGCGGACCAGGATCGGCAGGCTGTCGAAGCCGTGGGTCTCATGGCGCCAGGCGGGGCCGGTGACCGTCTCACCGGTCAGCAGGGAGGTCCAGGTCCCTTCCGGGACGTAGAACTCCACGCGGCCGTCCTCCGTGAAGACCGGGGCGACCAGCAGGTCGGGGCCGAGCATGTACTGGCGGTCCAGCATCCGGGTGGTCGGGTCGTCCGGGAACTCCAGCAGCATGGGGCGCATCACCGGGATGCCGGTGCGGTGTGCCTCGGCCGCCGCCCCGTACAGGTAGGGCATCAGCCGGTGCTTGAGCAGGGTGAACGTGCGGGCGACGTCCACCGCCTCCTCGCCGAAGGCCCACGGCACCCGGTACGAGACGTTGCCGTGCAGCCGGCTGTGCGAGGACATCAGGCCGAAGGCGAGCCAGCGTTTGAAGACGGCCGGATCGGGGGTGCCCTCGAAGCCGCCGATGTCATGGCTCCAGAAGCCGAAGCCGGACAGGCTCAGCGACAGTCCCCCGCGCAGGGACTCGGCCATCGCGGTGAACGAGGCGAAGCAGTCGCCGCCCCAGTGGACGGGGAACTGCTGGCCGCCCGCGGTGGCCGAGCGGGCGAAGAGCACCGCCTCGCCGTGCCCGCGCTCCTTCTCCAGGAGCTCGAAGACCGCGCGGTTGTAGATCTGCGCGTAGTAGTTGTGCATGCGCTCGGGGTCCGAGCCGTCGTGCCACACCACGTCGGTGGGAACGCGCTCGCCGAAGTCCGTCTTGAACGAGTCCACGCCCTGGTCCAGCAGGACGCGCAGTTTGCCGGTGTACCAGTCGCGAGCGGCCGGGTTGGTGAAGTCGACGAGCGCCATGCCGGGCTGCCACAGGTCCCACTGCCAGATGTCACCGTTGGCCCGCCTCACCAGGTAGCCGTGTTCGGCTCCTTCGGCGAACAGCGCCGACTTCTGGGCGATGTAGGGGTTGATCCACATGCTGATGCGCAGACCGCGTTCCCTGAGTCTGGCCAGCATGCCTGCGGGGTCGGGGAAGACGTCCGGATCCCAGGTGAAGTCCGACCACTGGTACTCGCGCATCCAGAAGCAGTCGAAGTGGAACACACTGAGCGGGATCTCGCGTTCGGCCATCCCGTCGACGAACGAGGTGACCGTCTCCTCGTCGTACGAGGTGCAGAAGGACGTGGTCAGCCAGAGCCCGAAGGACCAGGCCGGCGGCAGCGCGGGGCGTCCGGTCAGCGCGGTGTAGCGGGAGAGGACGTCCTTCGGGGTCGGCCCGGCGACGACGTAGTACTCCAGCGACTGGTCCTCGACGCTGAACTGCACCTGCCCGACCGATTCGGAGCCGATCTCGAAGGAGACCTTGCCCGGGTGGTTGACGAAGACACCGTAGCCGCGCGAGGAGAGGTAGAACGGGATGTTCTTGTACGCCTGATCGCTGCTGGTGCCGCCGTCGGCCTGCCAGATGTCGACGGTCTGCCCGTTCTTGACGAACGGGGTGAAGCGTTCGCCGAGGCCGTAGACGTTCTCCCCGACGTCCAGGGCGAGTTGGGCGATCATGTGGTGCGCGCCGTCCGGGGTGGTGGCGAAGGCGGTGCCCTTGGCGTCGACACCGGTGAGCCGGCGGCCCTCGGCGTCGAGGAACGTCATGCCCCACGGGCCTTCGCCGTCGATGCGCAGGGTCAGCGGGCCGCTGGTCAGTTCGGTGACCGTGCCGTCGATGCGGGTGCGTGCACCGGCTGCCGCGGGGTCCAGTCCGGGGAGGGCGAAGTCCGGTCCGCGCTTGACCTTCCCAGCGTGGTGCGTGGCGCGGATGCCGATGACTCCCTCGGCCGGGGAGAAGCATTCGAGGGTGATCAGAGGGGTGTTGAGGGTGTCGCCGCGTTCCCTGACCCGTTTCACCGCTGCGTAGGCGGTGAAACGGTCGGGGTCGACGCGCAGATCACGGATCTCGGTGGCGTAGCAGGCGCGGACGCCCTCACGCATGAGCCAGAAGCCGTCGGTGAACTTCATGAGGACTCCTTGCCGTGGACAACGGGACGGTGAGGGACGGTGCTTCGTCGGGCGGCTGCGGTCACTCGGTGTTCCCGGTGAAGGAGATGCGGGCCAGGCGGACGGTTCCGCGCAGGGTGATGCGTACGTCGTGGACGCCGGAGGCGTTCAGCGGGGACTCCTGGGTGCGGTAGTCGTACGGTCCGGCCGTGGCCTGGACCGGGATGCCGACCGCGCGGCCGTCGACCGTGATGTCCACGGCCCCCTCCCCGGCCGCCGACACCGCGACGGCCCGTACACCGTCGGCGAAGTCGCAGCGCCGGAAGAGCAGTCCGTTCTCCGCGGTGCGGGACTCACCGGCTGCGCAGGCGGTGACCACGTCGCCGTCGGTCCTGGTGCGGTCGACGATCTCGGTGCCGAACTGCTCGTCGTAGTCGGCCGCTTCCAGGCCGTGCTCCAGGACCGGTCGGGGGCCGAGCGGTTCGCCGTCGACGGTGAGGGCGGCGATGAGCCGGATGTCCTGGCTGGAGGCTCCGGCCTGGATCTCGTACGTACCGGGCTCGACGGTCCACCGGCCGTGGGCCACGTCCCAGTGGCCGAGCTCGGCGACCGGGACGGTGAAGTCGACCCGCTGCCCGGCGCCCGGGGCGAGGTGCAGCCTTCGGTGGGCGACCAGTTGGCGCCGGGGCCGTACGGCGGACGGTGCCACGGCCCGTACGTAGAGCTGGGCGACCTCGTCGGCGGCGACGGAACCGGTGTTGGTGACGGTCAGCCGGACGTGCAGCAGGTCGCCCTCGCGCTCGGCCGCGAGGCCGGTGTAGGTGAACGCCGAGTACGACAGTCCGTGGCCGAACGGGAAGAGCGGGGTCCCCTCGTAGTAGAGGTACGTCTGCCGGGAGCCGATGATGTCGTAGTCCAGCAGGCCGGGCAGCTCCGCGTCGGAGGTGTGCCAGGTCTGCGGGAGCCGCCCGGCCGGGGAGACGTCGCCGGCCAGGACCCGGGCGAGTGCGGTGCCGGCCGCCTGGCCGCCGTGCGCGGTCCACACCAGGGCCGGGAGTGCGGCGGCGGCGTCGGTGAGGGCGTACGGGTAGGCGGAGGTGACCGCCAGCACGGTGCGCGGGTTCGCGGAGTGGGCGGCGCGCCAGAGGCGGTCCTGCTGGGCGGGCAGGTCGAGGGTGGTGCGGTCCTCGGTCTCCCGTCCGTTGATGTGCGGGTCGTTGCCGACCACGACGACCACGGTGTCGGCAGCGGCGGCGGCGCGGGCCACGGCGTCCTCGCCGCGCTCGGTCACCTCGATCTCGAAGACGGTCGCCCCAGCGGCGTCCGCCGCTCCGGACACTCCCTCGTCCACGGCGGCGACCTTGACCCCGTCGGGGGCGACGGAGACGTACCGGCCGGTGCCGAGGTGCAGGAGGCGGTGGCATCCCGGACAGTCCGCCACCTCTTCCCATCGGAAGGTCTCCTGGACGACCCAGCCGCCGGGCTCGTCCGCCGATGCCCGGACATAGCCGTCCTCGGCGACCGAGAGATACCGGCCGTCGGGGGCGCGGAGGGTGATGACCTCGTTGCCCCAGTCGATGAGTGCCAGCTCCGACGGGGTGTCGTCGCAGGTCAGCGGGGGCAGGTCGGTGCGGCCCGCGAGCAGGGCCGGGTCGAGTGCGCCCTCCGCGCCCCGTGCCGGGGCGTCCTCGCCGTCGGCGGCGGGAACCCGCAGCCAGCCGTCCGCACACCGGAGGCGGATGCGGTCGACGCCCTCCGCGAAGACGACGTGGTCCGCGCCGAACCGTTCCCGTATGCCGTCGAGCGGAGTGGACCGGTGGATGAGGGAGCCGCTGTACCAGTCGAGCTTGCAGACGTCGGCGAGCAGTCCGACGACGGCGACCGTCTTCCCCGCCCCGGGGTCGAGCGGCAGGATGCCGTCGTTCTTCAGCAGGACGACGGCCTGCTCGGCGGCTTCCTGGGCGAGCGCCCGGTGCTCCGGCGTGTCGATGAGCGCCGCCGCGCCGTCCGCCGTGACCGCGTAGGGGTCGTCCTGCGGGTCGAACTCGCCCAGCGAGAAGCGCAGTTCCAGCAGGCGTCGGACGGCCCTGTCGATGTCCTGTTCGTCGATCAGACCGCGTTCCAGCGCACGGCGGATGCGCCCGGTCATGACCGAGGAGTCCTCGCCGTGGTCGGTGAAGGAGTCGACCCCGGCCTTGAGCGAGGCCGCGGTGGCCTCCTCGTGGGTGTCGAAGTAGTGCTCGGAGTCGACGAGATTGGACGGCGCCCCGGCATCGGAGCAGACCACCAGGGACCGGTCGGTCCACTGCCTCAACTGCTGGGAGAGCAGCGGGGATACATGGTTGGGCCGTCCGTTGACCAGGTTGTACGCGGGCATCACTCCAGCCACCGCGCCGGCCTGTACGGCGTCCCGGAACGCCCTGAGGTCGTACTCGTGCAGGACGCGCGGGCGGACCGAGGAGGAGGTGATGTCCCGGCCGGTCTCGTTGTTGTGGGCGAGCCAGTGCTTGAGCACCGGGGCGGTGCGCCAGTAGTGGGGGTGGTCGCCGCGCAGCCCGCGGGTGTAGGCGACGGCGATGGCGGAGGTGAGTCCGGCGTCCTCCGAGTACCCCTCCTCCCCCCTGCCCCACAGCGGGTGGCGCAGCAGATTCACGGTCGGGGCCCAGACGTTGAGGCCGACCCGGTCGTCCTGGGCGCGCTTGGCGCGGGCCTCGGTGCCGACGGCCTCGCCGATCCTGCGGACCAGTTCCTCGTTCCAGGTGGCGCCGAGGCCGACTGCCTGGGGGAAGACGGTCGCGGGGCCCATCCAGGCCACGCCGTGCAGGGCCTCCTGGCCGGTACGGAAGGCGCCGAGCCCGAGCCGGTCCACCGGTGGCGCGAACTGGTGGAGCATCGCGGTCCGCTCGTCGAGGGTGAGCCGCTGCAGCAGGTCGTCGATGCGCTGGGTCAACGGCAGCTGCGGGTCGCGGAAGGGCTGCGATTGTTCCGTCACGTGCGGATCCCCTTGGAGAGGTGGGAGGTCTTTCGGAGCATGGGCTTCGACGGGTCCCGGAGGGCATCCAGAGAGGGCTCGACCGAGACGAGAAGGATCTTTCGAAGCGCTTCGATGCTCTGTGCAGCACCCCGTCACTGTCAAGGGCACATCCGACCATGCGTCAACCCCCTTCTCCGCCGCGTCAGGAAACAGTTGGGAAACACGGCGGAGGAATCTCGAAACGGACTCTTGTGCGACAGGGGCCCTTCACTTAACCTCGCTGCAACATCGAAGCGCTTCGACAGAGTTTCGAACAGGCACCCTCGCCCTTGGATCTCCGGGGCGGTGACCAGCGCTGTGACAGGCTGTGCCACCTCCCCCGTTGAACCGCTTCACCTGCGGCCGGTCGACCGGCTCAGCCAGCTACGCCTCACCTCAGACACAGGAGCCGATCGGCGGAAGTCCGCCGGGTGTCGTCCTGGTGCGCCTCGAAGGGTTGACGCAATGACGCCGAATTCCTCCCTCGCTTCCACCGCCCCGAGCCGGCGGGGCTTCCTGGCTTCGAGCGCTCTCGCAGCGGTCGCCGTGGCCGGTGGAGCACCGCTCCTCGCCGCGTGCGGCGGCTCCGGGGCCGGGGCCAAGGACGGCACGACGACGGGCAAGGCACTCAAGAAGATCCTCCCGGACCACATCCCGTCCAGCCTCGTCCAGCCGGATGTAGCGGGCGTCAACGGTTCGAGCCCCGGGTTCACCAAGCTGCCCGACCCGCTGGTCACCTCGGTGAAGTCGGCGCCGGGCAAGGGCTCCGAGTTCCGGATCATGACGCCGCTCTGGGGCACCGTCCCGAAGAAGAACAACCCGTACTACACGGCGGTGAACAAGGCGGTCGGCGCCACGCTGAACTTCGACCCGCAGGACGGCAACACCTACCAGGACAAGATCGGCGCGGTGCTGGCCGGCTCCGACATCCCGGACGTCATGACCATCCCCGGCTGGAACATGCAGGGCCAGATCCGCAACGCGATCACCGCCAAGTTCGCCGACCTCAGCCCGTACCTGGCGGGCGACGCGATCAAGAAGTACCCGAACCTGGCAAACATCCCGACCGGTGCCTGGCAGTACTCCGTCTTCGGCGGCAAGCTCCGCGGTCTGCCCATGCCGAACCCGATCCTGGGCAACGCGCTCTTCTACCGCAAGGACCTGATCGGCTCCGGCGCACTGCCGGGCAGCGCGGACGAACTGCTGGCCTTCGGCAAGGAGTACACCAACGCCAAGAAGAAGGTCTGGGCCTTCGACGACCTCTGGGTCTGCATCCAGATGATCTTCGGCGTGCTGCCCGACGCTCCGCACTACTGGCAGCTGGAGGACGGCAAGCTCGTCCACAAGATCGAGACCAAGGAGTACCGCGAGGCGCTCGCCTTCGCCCGCAAGCTCCACGACGGCGGCTACGTCCACCCGGACGCCGAGGCCGGCAAGGACGCCGACGCCAAGATCCGCTTCACCAGCGGACACACCATGATGTACAACGACGGCACCGGCGGCTGGAAGGGCATGGTCACGGAACAGCACGCCGCCAACACCGACTTCGACATGCAGGCGCTGGACTTCTTCAACCACGACGGCGGAGACCCCGTTCTGTGGCAGTCCGACCCGGCCGGCATCTTCACCTTCCTCAACAAGAAGCTGTCGAAGGAGAAGATCGAGGAGTTCCTCGGCATCGCCGACTTCGCCGCGGCGCCGTACGGCACCACGGAGTTCATGCTCACCAACTACGGCGTGGAGGGCACCCACTACACGATCAAGGACGGTGTGCCGACCTTCACCCCGAAGGGCATCCAGGAGGCACAGCCCTCCACCCTCCTGTTCGTGGCTTCGCCGCCGCACACCATCGCCTTCCCGGACGAGCCGCAGGTGGTGAAGGACTACGCGGGCTGGATGGCCCGGCAGGCCCCGTACGTCAAGAAGCCGCTCTTCTTCGGCATGCAGGTCGTCGAGCCGCAGCGCTACGCCTCCCTGTACACCCCCTTCGACGACCTGCAGAAGGACATCCGGCGCGGCCGCAAGAAGGTCAGCGACATCGAGGCCGCGGTCACCACCTGGAAGAAGAGCGGTGGCGACAAGCTGCGCGCCTGGTACCAGGACATCCTCGAGAAGAACGGCTCCGGCAACTGACACGTACGGCGGACACAGGCCGTACGCAGGACAGCGAGGCGGCCGCCGGGCGCAGGGACGCCCGGCGGCCAGGGCGGAGAGCACGACATGGGGAGCACAGGGTGAAGCCACGAGCCATCGTCGCCACCGGGACGGACCGTTCGGCCGACCGGGCCACGGACTCGATCGGTGCCGACGGGAGCAGCGACGAGGACGGCGACAACACATCGAGCCGTGCCCGCGGGAACAGCGGCAGAAAACGCGCCGTCGCGGGGAAGACCTCACCGGCGGCGAACGGCATCACCTGGCGGCTGCGACTGCGCCGGGACCGCACGCTGGTCCTGATGACGCTGCCCGCCATCGCCCTGCTGCTGATCTTCAACTACATCCCGCTGCTCGGGAACATCGTGGCCTTCCAGGACTACGACGTGTACGACCTGGGCATCACCGGCAGCCCCTTCGTCGGGTTCGACAACTTCACCCGGATCTTCGAGGACTACCGATTCTGGGACGTCCTCCTCAACACCCTGGTCATCTTCCTGACCCAGCTGATCCTCTTCTTCCCCATCCCGATCGCGATCGCCCTGCTGCTGAACACGATCATGAGTGCGCGGGTCCGGGCCTGGGTCCAGGCAGTGATCTATCTGCCGCACTTCTTCTCCTGGGTGCTCGTCGTCACCGTCTTCCAGCAGATGTTCGGCGGCGCCGGCCTGATCGCGCAGTGGCTGCGCGAACACGGCCACGAGGGCTTCGACCTGATGACCAATGCGAGCTTCTTCAAGTTCCTGGTCACCGCCCAGGCCATCTGGAAGGACGCGGGCTGGGGCGTGATCGTCTTCCTCGCCGCACTCGCCGCCGTCAACACCGATCTGTACGAGGCCGCGGCCGTCGACGGCGCGGGACGCTGGCGCCGCATGTGGCATGTCACCCTGCCCGCACTGCGCCCGGTCATCGCACTGCTGCTGGTCCTGCGGGTCGGCAGCGCGCTCAACCTCGACTTCGAGCAGATTCTGCTCCAGCGCGACCAGGTCGGACCGGGCGCCGCGGAAATCCTGGACACCTACATCTGGTGGACGGGCATCAAGACCGGTGACTTCGGCTACGCGGCCGCCGCCGGAATCTTCAAGGGACTGTTCAGCGTCGCCATGGTGCTGGGTGCCAACAAGGTCGCCCACATGCTGGGCGAGCAGGGGGTGTACTCCAAGAAATGACGACTCTCCTGGAACCGGCGAAGGACCCGGCACAAGCCGCCCCCGCCGCTGCCCCCGTGGAATCCCCGCTGCAGCGGGCCCTGCGCATGGAGCCCCGCCCCGTGTGGGAGGAGGAACCCACCAAGGCGGGCCTCGCCTTCAAGGGCTTCGGTCTCGTCGCGATCTGCGCGATCGTGCTGGTGCCGCTGTGGGTGGTGATCGTCACCAGCCTCTCCGACACCGAGACGATCAACGACGCGGGCGGCCTCGTCGTCTGGCCGAAGGGCATCACCTTCGTCGCGTACAAGGAACTCCTCAGCGGCGGCGCCGTCACCCGGGCCGCGCTGGTCAGCATCGGCCTGACCGTCGTCGGTACGGTGTTCAGCATGGTGGTCTCGGTGCTCTGCGCCTACGGACTGAGCCGGCGGGACTCCTTCGCGCACGGCAAGCTGCTGATGACGCTGATGGCGACGATGTTCTTCGGCGCCGGACTCATTCCGACCTATCTGCTGGTCACCGGCATCGGTCTGAGCGACAGCTACTGGTCGATGATCCTGCCCAGCGCGATCAGTGTCTTCAACATCCTGGTACTGCGCGGCTTCTTCATGGACACCGCACCGGAACTCATCGACGCGGCCCGGATCGACGGTGCCGGCGAGTGGCGCATCCTGCTGCAGATCATCATGCCGCTGTCCCGTGCGGTGATCGCCGTGATCTCGCTCTTCTACGCGGTCGGGTACTGGAGCCAGTGGTTCAACGCCATGCTCTACATCCAGGACAGCGAGAAGTACCCGCTCCAGATGATCCTGCGCCAGCTGGTCCTCCAGCACCAGGTGCCGCCGGGTGCCATGGGGGCCGCGGTGAGCAGCGGCCAGATCAACAGCCTCGCCGTACAGATGGCGGTCATGGTGCTGGCCCTGGTTCCGGTCGCGGTGCTGTCACCGTTCGTCCAGAAGCACTTCCAGAAGGGCATGCTGACGGGAGCCGTCAAGGGCTGACCCGACACCGGCCTTCCGCACACGGACCCGAACCGAGGAACAAGAGACCGATGCCTTCCCTGCACGACGCCACCGGTGGCCGCCTGCTCTTCGGTGGCGACTACAACCCCGAACAGTGGCCCGAGGAGGTGTGGGAGGACGACGTACGGCTGATGCGGGAGGCGGGGGTCAACTCCGTCACCCTCGGGGTCTTCTCCTGGGCGAAGATCGAACCTCGCCCCGGGGCCCGGGAGTTCGGCTGGCTCGACCGGCTGATGGACCTGATGCACACCCATGGCATCGGCGTCGTCCTGGCCACTCCCACCGCGTCCCCGCCCCCCTGGATGGGAGCGCGGCACCCCGAGACCCTGCCGCGCTCCGAGGACGGCTCGGTCGTCTGGTACGGATCGAGGCAGCAGTTCTGCGCGAGTTCACCGGTCTACCGCCGGTACGCCGCCGCGCTCACCGAG
Source organism: Streptomyces sp. NPDC052052 (assembly GCF_040680455.1). Lineage (NCBI taxonomy): Bacteria > Bacillati > Actinomycetota > Actinomycetes > Kitasatosporales > Streptomycetaceae > Streptomyces > Streptomyces sp. NPDC052052. Next base: position 111,695 of record NZ_JBFAWU010000009.1, read on the forward strand.
GACCTGGCGGCGCGGTACGCGAACCATCCGGCGCTCACCGTGTGGCACATCAACAACGAGTACTGCACGCACTGCTGGTGCGACGAGACGGCCGCCCACTTCCGCCGTTGGCTGGCGGACCGCTACGGCACGGTCGAGGCGCTCAACGAGGCGTGGGGCACCGCGTTCTGGAGTCAGCGCTACGACACCTGGTCGGAGATCCTGCCGCCCCGCACAGCGCAGTACATGAAGAACCCCACGCAGGTGCTGGACTTCAAGCGGTTCACCTCGGACGCGCTGCTTGAGTGCTATGTGGCGGAGCGCGACATCGTCGCCCGGCACACCCCGGACATCCCGGTGACCACCAACTTCATGCCGTTGTGGTCGGGGCAGGACGCCTGGGCGTGGTCGGCGGAGGAGGACGTCGTCTCCGTCGACATCTACCCGGATCCGACGGACCCGCAGGGCGGCCAGTACAACGCGATGCTGGCCGACATGACGCGTTCGCAGGCCGCGGGCCCGTGGATGCTGATGGAACAGGCGGCGAGCGCGGTCAACTGGCGGCCTGTCAACCACCCCAAGCCCGCAGGGCTGAACCGCCTCTGGTCCTTGCAGTCGGTGGCCCGCGGCGCCGATGCGATCTGCTACTTCCAGTGGCGGCAGTCCCGGCAGGGCTCGGAGAAGTTCCACTCGGCGATGCTCACCCACGCGGGCGAGGAGGGCCGCACGTTCCGGGAGGTGAAGCGCCTCGGTGCGGAACTGTCCACCCTCGGCCCCGAGGTCGGCGGCACGGACGTGCCCGCCGACGTCGCGATCCTGCACGACTGGGATGCCTGGTGGGCCGGGTCCCAGGAGGGCCGCCCGTCCAGCCTCCTCGACTACACCGACATCGTCCGCCGCTGGCACCGGGCCCTCTGGGAGAGCGGCATCGCCACGGATTTCGCCCGCCCCGATGCCGACCTGAGCCGGTTCAAGGCCGTGGCCGTACCGCATCTCTATCTGCTCACCGATGCCGCGATCGACAACCTGGTGGGCTATGTGCGCGGCGGCGGAACCCTGGTCTGCGGCTTCTTCAGCGGCGTGGCCGACATCGACGACCGGATCCGGCCGGGCGGCATGGACCCGCGGCTGCGTGAGCTCTTCGGCATTCGGACGCTCCATGAGTGGTGGCCGCTGGACGCGGACACCACGGTGGAGTGCGACGGGTTCCGGGCCGGACTCTGGTCCGAGGAACTGGAGCCGGAGCCGGGCACGGAGGTGGTGTCCGCCTACCGCGACGGCGAGCTGGCCGGGCTGCCCGCGGTGCTGCGCCGGGGCCGGGCCTGGTACGTGTCGACCCTGCCGGAGCCGGAAGCACTGCGCGCCCTGCTCGGCCGGGTGGCCGAAGAGGCCGGCGCACGCCCGGTGCTGGCCGGGCTGCCCGCCGGTGTGGAGGCGGTCCGCCGGGGCGAGCTGCTCTTCCTGCTGAACCACGGCCGGTCCCCCGTCTCCGTGCCCGTCCCCGGTGCGCACCTGGATCTGCTGACCGGCGCCGCGGTCACCGACCGTGCGGAACTGGGCCGCTACGGGGTGGCCGTGCTGCGCAGCGGCGCACCGCGATGAGCGGCGACGAGCGGGCAGGCGGTGGTCCGTACCCCATCGGCGCCGCGGGATCCCCCGCGGGCCCGTACCCCATCGGCGCCGCGGGACCCCCCGCCCACGGCACCTGGGAGCCTCGGCCGGCCGCCCGCTGGGAGGACGCCTTCCTCAGCGGCAACGGCCGGCACGGGGCGATGGTGTACGGCGATCCGGTGGACGACCGGGTCATCGTCACCCATCACACCCTGGTCCGCCCCAACGGCAGCGAGCACGCCCGCCCGCCCCGGCTCGCCGACCGGCTCGCGCGGCTCCAGGACGTGCTCCTGGCCGGGGACACCACGGCGGCGGAACGGTTCGGGGCGGACTACCCCCTGCTGTGGGTGCAGCCCTTCCACCCCGCGTTCCAGACCCGGATCCGCAGTGCGCCGCCGACGGTCGAGGAGGCCGGAGCGTCCCCGTACCGGCGCACGGTCGACTTCAGCACCGGCGAAACCGACGCGGTGCACGGGGACTGGCACAGCCGGACCTTCGTGTCCCGGGCCGATGACGTCATCGTCCAGTACGTCACCCGCTCCGGGATCACCTGCGCCGGGATCACCGCGGACCTGCTGCTCGACCCCGCCCTCCCCGGCGCCCCGTCGGGCCTGGCGATCGGCCGGAGCACCATACTGACTGCGGACGGCGCCCGGCTGGCGCTGCGGGTCGGCTATCCGGGTAGCGACCTCGCGTACACCGGCGTCACCGCGGTCCGGGTGGACGGCGGCACGGTGTCGGTGGCGGGCGACGGCATCCACGTCGAGGGCGCACGCGGTGTGCTGCTGCTGACCCGGGTGCGGCGTCACACCGGAGACCTGGATCCGGCGCGGGAAGGGGCCGCGCTGCCGCCTGTCGACTACCCGACGCTGCTCGCCCGGCATCAGGCGCTGCACCGCCCCGCCTTCGAACGGGCCTCGCTCACCCTCCACTGCGACGCCGAAGAACGCGCCCTGCCCGGAAGCGAGTTGATCCGAAGACCCGAGTCCCCCGCACTCCTCGAAAGGCTCTTCGCGGCGGGCAGGTACCACCTGCTCTCCTCGTCCGGAATGCTTCCGCCCCGGCTGACCGGGCTGTGGACCGGTGACTGGAACACCGCCTGGTCCGGGGCGTTCACCACGAACGCCAACCTCAATCTGCAGATCGCCTCCGCCGCCCCGGCCGCCCTTCCCGAGGTGACCGAGGCCCATGCCCGCCTGATCCACGGTCAGTTGGCGGACTGGCGCGACAACGCCCGGGAGATCTTCGGCGCGCGCGGGATCGTCGCCCCGTCCCACACCGACGGCGAGTCCGGCCACACCCGCCACTTCCAGCGCGCCTATCCGCTGCATCTATGGACGGCAGGTGCCGACTGGCTCCTACAACCGCTCGTCGAGCACGCCGAGACCAGCGGCACCACCGATCCCCGGCTGATCGACGCGCTCTGTGAAGTCGCCGTCTTCTACACGGACTTCCTCACCCGCAACGGCCCCGACGGCTGCGTCGCCGTCGTCCCCTCGTACTCGCCGGAGAACCGTCCGGCGAACGCGAGCTGGGGAACGGTCAACGCCACCATGGACATCGCGGCCGCCCACCATGCACTGACCACCGCGGCCGCGTTCTCCCGCGACCACCCCGACGCCGCCCACTGGCGGGCCCTGGCCGACCGACTCCCGCCGTACCGGGTCAACGAGGACGAAGCCCTCGCCGAATGGGCGTGGAACGGTCTCCATGAAACGTACGACCACCGCCACCTCAGCCACCTCTACCCGGTCTGGCCCCTCGACCGGATCAACCCGTACGACACCCCGCAGCTGGCGCGCGCCGCGCACCGCGCACTGGAGCTGCGCGGTGCCGAGAACGACTCGGCCCACGGATATCTGCACCACGCGCTGGTCGCGGCCCGGCTGCGGGACGGTGAACGCCTCTCCGCCGCGCTGAACGCCGTACTGGCGGGCGACTTCTTCCACGACTCACTGATGAGCGCGCACTATCCGTCCCGCGATGTCTACAACGCGGACGCGGCCCACACCCTGCCGTCCGTCGTCATCGAAGCGCTGGTCCAGTCGACCCCGAACCGATTGGTCCTGCTGCCCGCACGGCCTGCCACCCTCCCGTCCGGCGAACTGCGCGGCGTACGGACGAGGTTCGGCTCCCTCGTGGATCTGTTCTGGACCGACGACGGCCGCGCCACGGCGGTCCTGCATCCCACCCGTGACGCCCGGATCGACCTGCGCACCGGCACCGGTCTCACGCTCGTCGGTGAGGGCGCATCCTCCCCCGTCCCGGCCGGAGCGGGCGTCGCCTCGCTGGAGCTGACGGCCGGCGTGGATCGCGTGCTCGAACTGGGACCGTGTGGGTGATCCTCAGATCCGAAGCCGGTCGGGCCAACCCTTCCGCCGGGACAGGAACAGGCTCCAACTACCTTTCCCCAGCCCCTGATTAGTCCTCCACGTCCTCGGTGGACTGCCGGTCGGCCTCGCCTGCGCCCACACTCACCAGCCCTGTCTCGTAGGCGGCGATCACGGCCTGGACGCGGTCGCGGAGTCCGAGCTTGGCGAGGATGCGGGCGACATGCGTCTTGACGGTCGCCTCGGCCAGCTGGAGCCGGGTGGCGAGTTCGGCGTTGCTCAACCCTCGGGCCAGCAGGCCGAGAACCTCCAGTTCACGCGGGGTGAGTGCGGCGAGGTCCCGATGCAGGGCGGCGGTGTCGCTGCCGCGCCGGGTGAACCGCTGCACCAGACGGCGGGTGATGGCAGGTGCGAGGAGGGCGTCGCCGGTACGGACCGTGCGGACGGCCGCGGTCAGCTGCTCGGGAGTGACATCCTTGAGGAGGAAGCCGCTGGCCCCGGCGGACAGGGCCGCGTAGACGTACCGGTCGAGGTCGAAGGTGGTCAGGATGATGACACGGGGCCCGTCCGGGAACGGGCTCTCCCCCGCTCGAACGGGGTCGGGAGCCCGGTGACCGTCGAGGATGCGGCGGGTGGCCTCCAGGCCGTCCATCTCGGGCATCCGGATGTCCATCAGGACCACGTCGGGCCGGGTACGGCGGACCGCGTCGACGGCTTCGGCCCCGTTGGTCGCCTCGGCGACGACGTCGATGCCGTCGGCGCCGAGGATCATCCGGAATCCGGTACGGACCAGGGTCTGGTCGTCGGCGAGGAGCACGCGCAGCGGCTCGGTCACGGTGCCTCCAGAGGGATCAGGGCCTCCACACGGTAGCCGCGGGTCAGGCGTCGGCCGGTGTTCAGGGTTCCGCCATAGACGGCGAGGCGCTCGCGCAGGCCGATCAGTCCCCGGCCGTTTCCGCTGGGCGCGCCCACGCCCGGACTTCCACCGGTGTCGGTGACGTCCACCCGGAGCCGGTCCTGGCCGTATTCAACGGTCACGGCGGCGGTGGCGCCACAGGCGTGCTTCACGGTATTGGTCAGGGCCTCCTGGACCACGCGGTAGGCGGCGAGTTCGAGGCCGGGCGGAAGGGGACGGGGCGGTCCGGTCACGGTCAGCTCGACCGGCAGGCCGGCATCGCGGACCCGGCCGACCAGCGTCTCCAGCTGGTCCAGGCCGGGTTGCGGGGCCAGTTCCGCCGCCGTCCCGGGCAGGTCCGCATCGATGTCCGTCCCCTCGCCCTCCTCGCCCAGGGTGAGCAGCCCCATGACGTGCCTCAGCTCCGTCATGGCAGCACGCCCGCCCGCCTCGACGGCGAGCAGTGCCTCACCGGCCTGCTCAGGGGAAGTGGGCATGACCTTACGGGCGGCGCCCGCCTGGATGATCATCACGCTGACGTTGTGTGTGACGACGTCGTGCAGTTCGCGGGCGATCCTGGCGCGCTCGTGCTCGACGGCCCGGCGCAGTTCCTCGGCCTGTTCGCGTTCCAGGGCGGCGAGCCGGGCGCGTCCCTCGTCGGTCCGGAGTCTCCAGGTGCGCAGGCCGACGGCGGCCACCGCCATCGGGACCAGGATCAGCAAAGCGATGTACTGGTTGGGGACGATCGGTGTCACCGAGTTCCCCGAGGTGCCGACCAGGGCGACCGACACCGGCAGCGCCGCCAGCGTCGCGACCCGGTACGGGCTGTAGACGGCGGCGCTGTAGACGGCGATGACGAACGCGTAGAAGGTCAGCCGCATCACGCTCTGCGGTGTCGCCAGGGTCGCGGCCGTCACCCCGCACAGCACGGCGAGCGGGTAGCGGCGGCGCAGCGCCAGGGCACCGGAGGCGATGACCGCGAGGGTCACCATGAGGGCCAGGCCGCCGGTGCCGGACGGGCGCGGCACGGCGTACTGCACACCGGGTGCGATCTCGCGCACCACGATGTTGTCCGCGTTGTCGATGGCGTAATAGACCGTGGTGACGCCGAGGGCCAGCGCGACCAGCAGGTCGAACTGCCAGGCGCGACAGCTGAGTCGCAGCGGCGGACCGGTCGGGAACCAGCCGTCCCGGACCGCCTCGCGGGCCAGGACCCACAGCCTCTCCAGCGTCGTACGCACGGTCATCACCGGTTCATTGTGGCCGCCGTCCGAACCCGCGGAGTCCACCTCAGCGGTCGGTTCCCGGCACGGCGCATACATCGGGCGCCTACATCGCAGGGATGACGTCTCGACGGATCATCCCGATGCGGTACGGCAAGGGGTTCGGGCGGGCGACGCGCGGGGGCCGGGTGCGCTCCTAGCGTCCAGGGGGTCCGATGCACGCACCGAAGGAGATCTTTCATGACCACGCCGGTGATCGAACTGCGCGAGGTGACCCGCCGATACGACGACGGCCCACCCGCACTGCACGAGGCGTCGTTGACCGTGCTGCCCGGCGAGGCCGTTGCGATCCTCGGCCCCTCCGGCAGCGGCAAGTCGACCCTGCTCAATCTCCTTGCGGGCCTGGACCGGCCCGATGCGGGAACCGTCATCGTGGACGGGGTGCGGGTGGATCAGCTGGGCGAAGCCGGATCGGCGCTCTACCGGCGGTCGAAGGTCGGCATGGTCTTCCAGTTCTTCAACCTGCTCGACGATCTGACCGTCACCGACAATGTCGTCCTGCCCGCGCGCCTCGCGGGTATGGCACGAGGCGCGGCCGACCGCCGGGCGGTGGAACTCCTGGAGAGCCTCGGCATCGAACGGCACGCCCGCGCCTATCCGGGGCGGCTGTCCGGCGGCGAGCGGCAACGCGTCGCGGTGGCCCGGGCGTTGATGAACCGACCGCCCCTGCTCCTGGCCGACGAGCCGACCGGCGCTCTGGACACGGCCGCCGGACAGGACGTCAGCAGGCTGCTCACCGATCTCAACGCCGGGGGTCAGACCATCGTCGTGGTCACCCACGACCTGGCTCTGGCCCAGTCCTGCACCAGGCGCACGGTCCGGATCAGCGATGGCCGGATCACCGAAGACGTCCCCTCGCCGGCCGTGGCCGCGGAGGCCGTCCGATGAACACGCTCGGCACGGTGGTGCGCTCGGGGGTGGGACGACGCCGGGTGCAGACGCTGGTGATCGGGCTCGCCACGATGATGGCGGTGGCCGCCTCCCTCCTCGGCGGGTCGCTGCTGGTGGTCTCCGGCGCGCCCTTCGATGACGCCTTCGCCCAGCAGCACGGCGCGCACCTGTCCGTCCAGTTCGACGCGGGCAGGGTGAGTGCCGGGCAGTTGACGGAGTCCAAGGACGCCGAAGGGGTGAGCGGCGCGGCGGGGCCGTTCCGTACGACGACGGTCACCCCGCGGTCGGATGGGGCGAGCCCCGCGTGGCCGATGACCGTGGTCGGCCGGGGCGATCGCGGCCGGGGCGTGGACGAGGTGACCCTGTTCGACGGGCGGTGGCCCACACGCTCCGGCGAGATCGTGTTGTCCGCCGACGCCTGGCTCCTTCCGGACCTGGGCAGGAAACTCGCCTTCCCCGATCTGCCCGACCGTCCGACGCTGACGGTGGTCGGTGTGGCCCGCTCGGTCACCCAGACCGCTGACGCCTGGGTGGTTCCGTCCCAGGTGCCGGCACTCACCGCGCCCGGCAGCGGCGGCTACCAGATGCTCTACCGTTTCACCGACGCGGGCACCGCCGCACAGATCGCCGCGGGCGGCAGGGCCGTGACCGCATCCCTGCCGCCGGGATCGGCCGTCGGCCGGCAGTCATGGCTCACCGTCCAGAAGACCGCCGAGCGCGCCACCGCCCTCTATGTGCCCTTCCTCACCGCGTTCGGTGCCCTGGGCCTGGTCATGTCGGTCCTGGTCGTCGGCAACATCGTCGCGTCGGCCGCCGGCACGGGAACGCGCCGCATCGGCATCCTCAAGGCCGTCGGCTTCACCCCGGCCCAGGTCACGCGGGCCTACGTCGGCCAGGCACTGATCCCGGCCGGGGTGGGCACAGTCCTCGGTGTCCTCGCCGGCCACCTCCTCTCGGTCCCGGTCCTGGCCGAGACGGAGGAGGTCTACGGCACCTCGTCCCTGACCGTCGCCCCCTGGGTCGACCTGGCGGTGGTCAGCGGGATGCTCGCCCTGGTGGCGGCGACCGCGTGGGCCAGTGCCTGGCGGGCCGGGCGCTTGCGTACGGTCGACGCGCTCGCCGTCGGGCGCGGCGCCTCGACGGAGCGCGGCCGGTGGGCGGCCCATCTGGCCGGGCGGCTGCCGTTGCCGCGGCCGGTCGCCCTGGGCCTGGCCCGGCCGTTCGCGCGGCCCGCCCGCGCGCTGGCCATGGGCACGGCGGTGCTGTTCGGTGCCGCCGCCGTCACGTTCACCGTGGGGATGGGCGCCTCGCTCGGCCAGGTGATGAAGGCCAAGGCCCACGACGGAGCCGATGTCACCGTGCCCGCTCCCATGCCGGGCTTCGGAACCCGGGGACCTGCGCACGAAGAGCGTCCCAGGACCGATCCCGCCAAGGTCGCCGCCGCCATCACGGCCACCGCCGGAACCGGGAAGTACTTCAGCGCCGCGACGGTACGGACCACCGTGTCCGGTGTGACCGGCACCGTCAACACGATCGCCTTCACCGGGGACGCCTCCTGGGGCGGCCACGCCATGGTCTCGGGCCGCTGGATCGACAAGCCCGGCGAGGCCGTGGTCCCGACCCCCTTCCTGGCCGCCACCGGCACCCGCATCGGCGACACCGTCACCCTGAACGGCCTGGGCGCTCCGGTCCCGCTCCGGATCGTCGGCGAGATCCTCGATCCCCGCAACGGCGGCATGCAGGTCTTCACCGACGCGTCGTCCCTCACGGCCGCACATCCCGATCTGTCGGAGACGAGCCATCACATCGCGGTCACCTCAGGCACCGACGTCTCCGCGTACGTCGACGCGCTCAACAGGAACCTGGCACCGCTGGGGGTCACCGCCCGGGTCGGCGGGCTCGATGCCAACAGCAGCATGGTCGTCACACTCAACGCACTGTCCGCGACTCTCACACTGATGCTCGTCGCCGTCGCCGCGCTCGGTGTGCTCAACGGCGTGCTGATCGACACCCGCGAGCGCGTCCGGGAACTCGGTGTCCACAAGGCGCTCGGCATGACTCCCCGGCAGACCATCACGTTGGTCCTCACCTCGGTCGTGGTGACCGGCCTGGTCGCGGGCGCACTGGGCGTGCCGCTGGGCGTGGCCCTGCACGGCTGGGTGATCCCGGCGATGGGCGACAGCGTGGGACTCCGCTTCCCCTGTTCCGTCCTCGCCGTCTACCACGCCGCCGAACTGCTCCCGCTCGCATTCGGGGGCCTGCTCATCGCCACCCTGGGTGCCCTCCTGCCCGCCGGCTGGGCCGCCAGGGCCCGAACCGCGACGGCTCTGCGCACGGAATAGGGGGCGGGTTGGGGGCTCGTTCCTCCGGCCCCCACCGCACGGAGGACGCTGTTGTCGACTGGGGGACGAGCGTGACGTCGGCCTTCATGCCCCGTTGTGGTCGTGAAGGCCGACGTTGTGTCCGGCGAGGGTGTCGGTGTCGCTGCACGCCAGGCGGGAAGGCGGGGCTCCTGAGGAGACGGCCCGGGTGGCACGGGCCGCGTTTCCGAGGGGCAACCTGCCCATACGGATGCGCGTGCCGCAATGCCGGTCGCACGGCCTGCCAAAGTCCGGCTGCACCACCAGCTCGCCGCCGATCAGGGCGCGTCCACCAGTAGGCTCCGCCAATGACGAGAACCAGCACGCATGATGCTCACCTGAACCGGCTGTGGGGCGCCGCGTGCTCCTTCGCCGGGATCTTCCTCCTCCTATGGGCGCTGTCCTGGGTCAAGGCAAGCGTGCTCAACGAGGACCTGCAGAACCACTGCAGGTCTCTGCACACGGCCAGCTTTCCTTTCGAGAAGTCCTGTATGCATGAGGATGGCACGGTTGAGGGCGCGAACAGCTTGCTCTTCGAGGGAATCTTCTTCGGCTCGATGGCTTCGGCTGCAGCCTGCCTGACAGCTGCGTTCACGATCGAGGCGAGCCGGAGGACGTAGCACCGCGAGTGCGGCCCGGCGTCCAGCCGGCGCCCTGGCCGGAGGGGTACCCCCGCTCAGGGCACCGAAGGGCCTCAGCCCGGCAAGGAGCCGGTCCCCTCCCCCACGACCGTCACCCGACAGGCGCGGGCCCACTGCTCTCGCGCACCGTCAACTCGGGTGTGAGCAGTTCGACTTCGTCCGATTGGCGCCCGGCCAGCTTCGCGACGACCTGCTCCACGGCGCGGCGTCCCATCTCCTGCGCCGGAATGGCCACCGAGGTGAGCCGGACCGAGGCCTGCAAGGCCACCTGCTCGGGGCAGATGGCGACCACCGACACGTCCTCCGGCACGGCCCGGCCCTGCTGGCGCAGCAGGTTGAGCAGCGGTTCCACGGCGGACTCGTTCTGCACGATGAATCCCGTGGTGCCAGGCCGCTCGTCGAAGATCCGGGACAGGGTCTGGGCCATCGCCGGGTATCCGCCCTCGCAGGGCCGGTGCAGGACCCGCACACCGGACTCCTGCGCCTTCGCCCGCACCCCGTCGATGGTCCGCTCGGCGAATCCGGTGTGGCGCTCGTAGACGGCGGCTGCCTCGCCGATCACCGCGATCTCACGATGGCCGAGTCCGGCGAGGTGGTCCACACAGAGCGCCCCGGTCGCCTCGAAGTCGAGGTCCACGCAGGTGAGTCCGTTCGTATCGGCGGGCAGACCGATGAGCACCGCGATGCGGTCGCATTCGCGCAGCAGGGGCAGCCGTTCGTCGTGCAGTTCGACATCCATCAGGATCATGGCGTCGGCGAGCGAACTGCCCGCGATCCGCCGGACGGCGGCGGGTCCTTCCTCTCCCGTGAGGAGCAGGACGTCGTAGCCGTGGGTGCGGGCGGTCGTGGCGACCGCGATGGCGATCTCCATCATCACGGGCACGTACATGTCGGTGCGCAGGGGGACCATCAGCGCGATGATGTTCGACCTGCTGCTCGCGAGCGCCCGCGCGCCGGCATTGGGGTGGTATCCCAACTGCTGGATGCTGCGTTCGACCCGCTCACGGGTGGACACCGAGATGGATCGCTTGCCGCTGAGGACATAGCTCACCGTGCTCGCGGAGACTCCGGCATGCCGGGCGACCTCGGCAAGAGTGACCATTCGGGGTTCTCCCTCGCGGGACGACTTCGGACATCGGACGCATCCGCCCTGCACCGATCGAGCATGGCGAAGCGCTTCGAATTCGTCGACGGCCTCGGCGTCCGCATGGGTTCGGTTGGTGACATGGGCAGATGCTTCTGAGCCTAGACCTGCCGCTTCGGACTGTCCATAAGTCTGTCGAAGCGCTTCGACGCGCTTTTGTCGGCCAGTGCCCCGCCGTCGCACCGCGGTCGCGGCCCGGCCGCTGCGACCGGGCCCGGAAGGGTGTGTCCACCCTAGGCGGACGGGCCGGCGGAGCCGCAGTCCGGGCATGTCGAGGGCCGCCCGGCGGTCCGGGCGGCCCTCGGTGTCTCCTCGCTCCGCGTCAGCCGTGCAGCAGTACGGGGAAGGCTTCCATGTCGTTCTGCGTCATCACCGGCAGCTTGCGGATCTCCTCGTCCGCGATGGCCAGCCGCAGCTTCGGGAAGCGCTTGAACAGCGCGGGCAGGGCAATACCGGCCTCCACCCGGGAGAGTGCCGCCCCGGGGCAGATGTGCGGGCCGTGACCGAAGGTCATGTGCCGGATCGGGGTCGGCCGGGTGACGTCGAACTCGTCGGCGTCCGGCCCGTGCTGCTCGGTGTCACGGCCGATGACCCGGTAGGAGATCACCACGCCCTCGCCCTTGGCGATCACGTCGTCGCCGACCTGGATGTCCTCGGTGGCGAACCGCATCAGCAGATGGGTCGTGGGGGTGTCCCAGCGCAGGGTCTCCTCGATCACGGTCTCCCACGGGATCTCGCCGTCGAGAACCTTGCTCAACTGGTCGGGGCGGGCGAGCAGGGCGCGTACGGCGTTGAGGATCAGCCCGATGGTGGTCTCGTGCCCGGCCGCCACCATCGCCTTGAGGTTGCCCACCACCTCGTCCTCGGTGAGCGGCTCCCCGCCCTCCTCGGCGAGGATGAGCGCGCTGGTGAGGTCGTCGGTGGGCCGCGCCGTCTTCTCCCGTACGAGGGCGGCGTAGAACACGTCCAGCTCGGCCAGCAGGGCCAGGCGTTCCTCATGCGGGGTGAGCATGGAGAAGAACGCCTTGTACCGCTTCAGCAGCATGGGGTGCTCGGCCTCGTCCACCCCCATCAGCATGCCGACGACCAGCATGGGCAGCGGCTGGGCGAAAACGGACTTGAGGTCGACTACGCCGCCCTCGTTCGTCCCGGCCTGCTCGGAGAGGGAGTCGAGCAGTCCCTCGATGAACCTCTCGATCTCCGGCCGTATCTCCTCCAGTCGGCGCGGGGTCAGGGCCTGGGAGGTCTTGTTGCGCAGTCGTCGGTGCTCCGCCCCGTCCACGGTGAACATGGACCGCCCGGCGTCGATCATGCCGATCAGTGGCCACTCACGCGTGACGTCGCCGCGCTGCCAGAGCCCCCAGGCATCGATGTCCTTCACCAGCCGCGGGTCGACGAGCAGTTGGCGGGCGACGGCATGCCGGGTCACGGTCCAGGCCGGAACGCCGAGCAGTTCGATCCTGGCGAGCGGACCGGCGTCGCGCAGCCGCGCGGTCTCGCCGTCCAGGTCCTGGACCAGCGGGTCGATGACCACGGTCGCGCCGCCCGGAGCGGCTTCGCGGACGGCGGTGTGCGGGCACTTCACAAGAGATCTCCTGTCGGACGTACGGGAGTGAACCTGGCAGGAAGCACGGTCATGCCGCGCAGAAAGGCGGACTGCCGCCGGACGAGTGTCTGCGCGGGTACGGAAAGCTCCAGGTCGGGCAGCCGGTCGAGCAGTACCTCGATACCGGTACGGGCGATGACCTCCGCGATCTCCTGGGCGGGGAAGGGGCAGCGGTACTCGCCGTGGCTGAACGCCAGATGTGCGCTGTTGCCTCCCTGGACGGAGCCTCCTGGCAGGGTCGAGAGCTGCTGCCGGATGTGCGGGTCGGTATTGGCGGCGCCCAGTCCCAGCAGCACCATGTCGCCGGCCCGGATGCTCCTGCCCCCCAGTTGGGTGTCGCGGGCCGCCCAGCGGCCGGCGAGGATCTGGGTCGGCGCGTCCTCCCAGAGCACCTCGTTCATGGCCTCGGCGATGCTGTGCCGCCCGCCGGAGAGTGCGGTGGCGAACTGGGGGTCGGTGAGCATCAGCCGGAGCGAGTTGCCGATCCAGTCCGCGGTGGGGAGGTGCCCGGCGGCCGTGATGGCCATCAGGTCCAGCACGTACTCCTCATCGGTGAACACGCCGGGGTACGCCAGCATGCGGGACGTCACGTCGTCCCCCGGGGAGGCCCGCCGGGTGGCCAGCAGCCGCTGCATGTGCTCCCCGAACCGCAGATGAGCCTCCTGCGCGTCCGGCCCGCCGTCGGCCAGGTCCCTGAGCACCTCGGCGATCCGGGCCCCGTCCGCGTCAGGGAAGCCGATCAGACGGGCGAGGACGAGCACGGGCAGCGGTACGGCGAAGTCGGCGATCAGGTCCGCCGAACCGCGTTCGCAGAACCCGTCGATCAGGCGGTCGGCCAACTGCTCGCAGCCCTGCCGGATTTCGTACGGTTCGAACTCCTCCAGGGCCTGCCCCACCATCTCGGCGTGACGCCGGTGCTCGGCCCCCGCCGTGAAGTAGATGGACGGCATCGGCCGTCCGACCATCGGCAGCAGCGGCCAGTCCTCCGGGATGTGGTCCCACTGATTCCACAGCGCGACGTCCCGGGGGAACAACTCGCCGTCGCTGGTGACCTGGTGGAGTTCGCGATACCCGATCACCAGCCAGGCCGGGAACCCTCCGGGCAGCTCGACGGGCACGACGGGCCCATGCTCGCTCCGCATGGCGCGGAAGAGGACCTGGGGATCGGTGTGGAACTCGGGACCGCTGAGCGGGACGGCGGACTCGCCGGCACGAACCGGGCATCCTCCGCCGGACGTCTTCGCGGACGCGCGCTCGGGCACGGCGGATGCGGGCGTCGTCATCGTACGGAATCTCCTGTGCGGAAGGTCTCGCGCTTTGCGGGGTGCACGTTCAACGCGGCTTCACTATAGGGACGTTGAGTGGCCTCATCGACGCTAATCGCGATCATTTCCTTCACTTACATGGTCACCAGAGACCACTTCTGACACATTGCCGACGATAAGATCCATGAGGTCGGGAATGCGGCACAGTACGAGCGGGAGCACCGGCCGGGCTCCCGCGATGCCCTGGAACCGGGCGCGGTCTCGCCGTCACGACCGGTAGGCGCCCACCCCTTCCCCCGGAGGCATCGCATGAACACTCAGACTCCTTCCGACACGACGGTCGCGGGACTGCCCGGTCCGCTCGTCGGGACCGACTCGGTGGCCGCACGGCTCGCGGAGGGCCTGGTCCTCTTCGACGCCTCCGTCGGCGCCCACCGGGGCGCGGCCCCGCGCATCCCCGGGGCCCGTCCCTTCGACCTCGACGGAGAGCTGTCCGACCACACCTCCACGGTTCCGCACACCATGCCCGGCGCCCGGGAGTTCACCGAGGCACTGCGTGCGCTCGGCGTGCACGACACCGACACGGTCGTCGTCTACGACGCACAGGGCATCTACTCCAGCGCCCGCGCCTGGTGGATGCTGCGTGCCATGGGCTTCGACCGGGTCGCCGTCCTCGACGGCGGCCTGCCGGCCTGGACCGCGGCCGGCCACCCGGTCGAGCCCGTGCCCGCCGCCTACGACGGCCCGCACGGCACCTTCACCGCCCGGCCCCGGCCCGGCCTGATCGTGGACGCCGATGCCCTCGCAGCCGCCCTCGCCGACCCGCGTGCGGCCGTACTCGACGCACGCACCCGGGAGCGCTACGCGGGCACCGCGACCGAACCGCGCCCGGGGCTGCGCGGCGGCCACATGCCGGGTTCCGTCAACCTCCCGTTCGGTGACCTCCTGCAAAACGGCCGCTTGTTGCGCTCGTCGGACGCGTTGCGCACCGCGTTCGAGGCGGTGGCCGGGGACCGTGAGCAGCTGTACTTCAGCTGCGGCTCCGGCGTCACCGCCTGCGTCCTCGCGCTCGGCGCCACCCTGGCCGGCTACCGCGACCTCGCCGTGTACGACGGCTCGTGGAGCGAGTGGGGTCTGCCCTCCGACCGCCCGGTGGCCACCGGCGAGGGCGGTTCGCGGTGACGGCTCCCGCACGACGACACGTTGCTGACTCCGGACCGCATCGCCGGGCTACTGCTCCTCTGACCACCGAAGACCCTCAGCCGTGGGCCAGGGTGCGGTGGGGTCCGCCTCCAGAGCCGCCAGCAGCTCTGCGAAGCGCCGGTCCTGCGAGGTTCCCGCAGCCAGCTCGCTCAGCGCATAAGCCGTGGTCTTGAAGCCGTCTCCGTGGTGGAACTCCGCACCCCACGCACCAAGGCTCACCGAAGCCACCTCGTCCAGCCCCAGGCGGTGAGTCCCCCATGGATTGACCGCCACGATGCCCTCAGGGCCGACTTCAAGCCGGACCCTGAGAATCGCGCACCAAAAGAACAACGCAACGCCGACGGCCAACCCCGACCACAGCCCGGCCGGCCGTGCCGTATCCGCTCCCGGAGAAGAAGCCCACGCAACCCAACCGTTGAGCGCCTTCACGCCTACGACAGCCGGGATCGCATAGCCCGCCGGACGCGCCACCCCACCCACCCGCCACACCGGCACCGAGTCCCCACCCTGGTCATCCATGCCCGTAGTGTGTGCCACACAGACGACCGGCAGCAGCCCCTGTGGCGGGGCCGACGCAACACGGTGTACAACGGGCCATCCTGCGGACCTGGCCCGCTTCCTCACCGAGCACCGCGGCAAGGACGACTGGGCCTGGTCGACGTGCCCGACATCGAAGCCTTTCTGGCCGCCATAGCCAAGGCCCGCAAGCGCCGGCTGGTGGTGCCACGGAGGTTCTTCCGCTTCGCCCGTTCCCAACGAATCGTGCTGGTCAACCCGAACCGCACTCTGATCGTGCGTCCGCTACGAGGTGACCGAGCTGATCGCGACCATCAACGAGTGGCACTGACCGTTACCGCTTTCGGGCCAGCAACTGCACCGCCTGCGACCGGTGGCCGTGCATGGTGGCGACCTCGATCGGACGCTCGTCCACCAGGTCGAAGTCCGACAACAGAGCGCGCAGTTCCGCGATGTCATGGTGGCGACACACCGCACCGTCATCGGTGGCGAACAACCCGTACGGCGTGCCGGACTGCCGAGCATAGGCCGCGTAGCGGCTCCGGTTTCGCTCGTCATCCTGCAGGACCAGGTCGCTGACGTAGAGCACCCCGCCGGGCGCCAGGACGCGGTTCACCTCCTCAACCAGCGCCCGCTGGGCGTGGCCGTCGGGGACACAGGTCAGCACCGCGAACAGCAGGACGACATCGAAACTCCCCGAGGCGTCAGTCAGGTCCGGCGGGCACTCCAGGACTGCAAAGCGCAGGTCAGGCCACAACTGGCGGCCACGCTGAATCAGCGCGGGAGACAGGTCCACGCCGGATACGTCGCGGAAGCCGTGCTCGCTCAGTTCGGCCATGACACGGCCGTATCCACAGCCGTAGTCCAGGACCCGCGCATCCCGGCTCACCCCCGCCAGCCAGTTGAGATTCACCGGATGAGTGAACGTCTTCGTCGCTCCGACGCCGTCCCAGTATGCGATCTGACTACCAAGATGCTTCATGCGAGCGCAGCATACGGCCGCTCCCGGTTCGCAGGTCATCGCTTGATCTGCTTCTGAAACAGGACCCGACCTGGTTTCATTATCTTTGGCGGTCTGTGGCCGGGTAGGACGGACCCATGAAGGCGTCAAGATCGTCGATGATCTTGCGGAGTTCGCGGGCTCCGCGAGGCGACATTGCTCGGATCACACCGTCGAGTAGGGCGCGGCCTTCGAGTGGGTTGCCACAGCAGTACCAGTGCACGTTGCCGAACTCGTCGTCGTGCCAGAGCTCGCGTTCGGGCCGGTGGGCGTAGTCCTTCCACAGGCGCAATGCCTCGATGGTGTCGCCTGGTTGGAGATAGTTCCGCGTGCGTTCATGGCGAACGATCTCGGACAGTACTCCCGGGGAGAGGCGGTCGACGGCCAGCCGTGACTGCTTTCGGTCCGGGATTCGGGCCCGGATGTGTCCTGGCCGTCTACGCGGCATGGGCCTTTCGGTTGGTCGTCATGCCGTACATGGTGCCACGGTCTCGAACGGTGTCCCGAACGGGTTCGCTCGCCCGGGGATTCGCCGGACGTGGGGGCGGCCCCGGTCTGATCACGTGCTCTGCCGACTCCGGTTCGCCGCGGATTCAGGAACATCCGCCCCCACCTGCGCTCCCCCGCCCGCGTTCCCCAACCAACCGGAACCGGGCCTGGACGAGCCCGCGGATCAAAGTACCGCCGGCCCGCCACCCGCTACGACGTGGGCAGAACCATCAAACGCCCCGAGACCCTCAAGGCCATCGGCAAACGCGATCGGCCCAGGTAGATAAAGGACAAGCTAACGCCCGATGAGTTCGAGCGCGGCCCGCACAGATTCCAGAAGCGGCTGGCCGATCGACCCGACGGTGGCGGCAATGGCGGCGAGGGCCATCAGCGACCGGCGCCGGGTCGTTGGCTCGGCGGACGGGCCGTCCGCGAGGACGGGCAGCGCGCCGTCGATGGACGCCCGGTCCTCCTCGGGCACTTCACTGCGCAACGCCCGCGCCAGCTCGACGACGGTCCGGAGGGTCTCCTCCAGAGTGGGCTGCGGGGCGTGATGGTTGTGGGCGATTCCCGTGTGACCGCTACCGCCGTAGATGTTGACCTCGTCTCCGAAGTGGTAGTTCCCGCCCGTCACTTCGACACCCCCGTGTGTCCGTTACCGCCGTAGATGTTGACCGAGTCGCCGAAATGGTAGTTGCCGTAGTTCGTGATCGACAGCAACGTCACCGAGGCGTGGAACTCCGCGTCCGGCCGGTCGATCGCCAACGCGATCGAGTACACGAGCCCGTTCAGGTACGCGCGTTCTCCCGTCACCAGGGCCGTGGACCGGCCGTTCGTCTCGATGGCGAGGACGAAGTGGCTCGCGGCGAAGGCCACGGAAGCCATCTCGACGAAGAAGTAGATGAGCACGCAGGCGGCGACCGCCAGGAAGAACTGGATCAGGCCCGCGGAGCCGGAGGAGGAGGATGATCCGTACCCGGACGACCCACCCTGCTCATCGTCGATCCACATCAGGAGAAGGAGCAGGAGCAGGGTGAAGCCGCCCCGCTTCAGGAACCGCGCGAATGCCGCTCCGCGACGCGGCGTCAGCTCGAAGGTGTAGACGCGGACGATGTTCTCCAGCGGGTAGGCGGCCCCGTGCACCCAGAGCAGCCGCTT
This sequence comes from Streptomyces sp. NPDC052052, assembly GCF_040680455.1. NCBI lineage: Bacteria > Bacillati > Actinomycetota > Actinomycetes > Kitasatosporales > Streptomycetaceae > Streptomyces > Streptomyces sp. NPDC052052. Next base: position 130,066 of record NZ_JBFAWU010000009.1, read on the forward strand.
GCTGATGACCAGGCCCTCGCGGGGCGGGACTCCTGACGCGACAGGGGCCGGCGGCGCGACGGAGGATGACGGCGCTACAGGGGGCGGCGGCGCGTGCGTCGGCCTGGGCGGTGGTACTTCGGATGTTCCCATGCTTCCCCCGAGGTGGAACTGCTGTGGCATGGCACTCATTACGCACCCGAACCACGCGTCCCACAAGGCGAGTTCAGGTCTTCCGGATGGCTCCATTACGCCACGGTGCCACCTGGCGTCAGCAGTGTCGCAGGTTCCGCAAGGACTTCGAGCAACCGGTCCGCCGGCAGGCCCGGCAGGGTGCGGCCGCCGAAGCCCGTGGTCGTCGTCGCGGCAAGCAGAGAGTTGAGCACCGCCTCCTCGACCACGTCGAGGACTGCTTCGAACAGCGGCCCCAATGCGGCGTCCGCCACCGGGGCACCTGCTTCCGGCCGCGTACCGAAGGCGACGGCGTAGTCGCCGCTGCCGTGGCTGTAGGCAGCGCCCGTGCGGGCCAGAGCGAACACGGCACGCCGCGCGACGCGGGTGAGCTGCCGGGCGTCGAGAGGGGCGTCCGTGGCCACCACGATCATGCAGGAGCCCGCCTCCGCGACCGGTGCCGGGTCATCGACCAGGCCGAGGGACTGGGGGGTGACAGTGCGCCCGAGCACCCGCAGCGTGCCGCCGAAGTTCGCCTGTACCAGCACCCCGACCGTGGACCGCCGGCCTCCCAGATCCGGTGTGCGCGAGGCGGTTCCGATGCCTGCCTTGAACCCCAGGGCGCTGGTACCGGTTCCCGCGCCGACACACCCCTCGGCCACCGGCCCGCCGGACGCTCCGTCGAGTGCGGCCCGGACGTGTTCCTCGCGAACCGGTCGTGCGCGGATGTCGGACAGGAAGCCGTCGTTGCACTCGCCCACGACCGGGTTGAGGCTCAGCACCGCGTCGCATCCGGGCCGTTCGAGCATCCAACCGACCAGGGCGTCGGCAACCCGGAACGCCGACAGCGTCGAGGTCAGCAGCACCGGAGTCTCCAGCGTGCCGAGCTCGGTGAGCTGGGTCGCGCCGATGAGCTTCCCGTAGCCGTTGCCGGTGAACATTCCGGCGGGCAGCGGTGTGTGGGGGCCGACGGAGTCGGGCACGACTGCGGTCACTCCGCTGTGCACATCGGGGTGTTGGCGGACGGTGGTGTGCCCGACGCGGACGCCGGGTACGTCGGTGATCGCGTTCAGGGGGCCGGTATCGAACCCTCCGATGACGATACCGAGGTCACGGGCCCGGGGCCGGGTGCTCTGCGCGGGCTGGGTGCACGTCTTGGGTTCCATGCGGTGGAACGCTACACACCGTGCCAGGAACCGTGTCCTGGCACGGACGTCGCCGCTGAGGACACCGGCCGCCGGGTGACCGTCGGGAATGACCGCTGCCCCGCCCACCCGATAGGTTGGCGTCCATGCCCGGCCGTCTGCTCGAACTCCACGTGGAGAACTTCCGCAGTCTCCGTGACGTGACCGTTGGGAGTCCCAGGCCTGGCTACTCCTCTTCCCGGGCGCGTTTCCCCATGTCCGGCCGCGCTGGAAGGTACCCGCACAGTTACGCGGTAACGACACCGGGATGCTCAAGGACCCCAAGGAGACGCTCAAAACCAAGCTCGGCGCGCCTTCCTTCCGCGAGAGCGACGGCCCACTCCTCGCGAAAGCCGCGTACGAGCGAGGCCTGCTCTCCACCCCCAAGGGCCTCCGCCGATGCGTTTGTGGAGTACAGCCTCCTCGACTACGAAGCTCAGATTCGGGGCCGGACGTCGGTTGAAGATCTCCTGCCGTGCCATGCGAGATGCGCACCTCTGGTCGACAACTTCCTCGTCGAGAAAGGGTCGCCATTGCCTGAACACCGCCCGCGCGTACTCTTCGGTCTGCAACAAGCCCGGCATTGCCTGGTTTGCGTAGATGTGGAGCTCAACCGCACTCGTTTCCAGCTTCGCCGCATGTTGAAAGAACGACGGATACCGCGCCCGCGCCACCTCCTTCTTCATCGCGACCAGCAGCCCGCCCGCGCCCAGCACCACATCCGCCCGCTCGATCGTCTCCGGTTTCGGGATCCGCCGCCCCAGCTCCACCGAGGCGATCTGGTCCTCCCCGTACCCCAGCCGCGACCCCAGCTCGGCCCGCGTGAGGCCCTCCCGCTCCCGTAGCAGCCTCAACTGCATCCCGAAACACCGCAGGAAACCCACGGCCCCCTCGTCGCGTTCCGTCTCCGCCATCGTCCACCTCCGCCACCTGCACCGAAGCCACCCTGGCGTTCACGACGTTACGCACGACCACCAAGGCCCGGACGCGAATCAGCACCGCTCCCCCGAACGGGTAACCGCTCCTCCCCGTGCCCGCTCGCCCCGGTTGCTGTCAGCGGCGTACACGGGCCGAGGCCGCCCGTACAGTCCGCCGCCGTACAGGCGTTGCTGCTGGTGAGAGCGGTGACGATCCCGGCAGGCTCGCTCGCATGACCTCCCACACCGCCTCGCCCGAGGAAGAAGTAGCAAGCCCTGACCGCGAGTTCGTCATGCTCTTCAGCTCCACCCCGCGCGGCGCGCGCCTCGCCCGGCTCCTGGTCGGTGAACGGCCGGACGCCTGGGGCCACCCCTACCGTTCGCCCCTCCACGACGCGTTCTCGCTCATCGCCGCCGAACTGTGTGCCAACGCCGTGCAGCACGGCCACGTCCCGGGACGCAACTTCAGCGTCCGGCTGACGGAGACCGCCGGGGTCCTCCGTATCGGCGTAACCGACACCCGCACCGAGCGCCAACCCGACCGGGCGATGCCCTCCGTGCCGCTGCCTGACTGCGAAACCGGCCGCGGGCTCCTCCTCGTCGAGAGTCTGGCCAGGTGCTGGGGAGTCACACCGCGTGTCGGTGCCCCCGGGAAGACCGTCTGGGCCGAGTTGTGATCAAGACGGGAGGGGCACACGGAAGCCTGCCCCGACCGAGCCGTCACGCCGTGGGGAAGGGGACCGGGCGGACGTCGATCTCGCGCATGCGCTTGACGTAGTCGCCGTAGCGGCGGCGGGCTTCACCGTGCCGGCCCGCCGCGGAGAGGGCAGCGATCAGTCCGAGGTGAGCCGCCTCGTCGTAGCCGTCCTCGCCGATCAGGCGCAGGTACCAGCCGGCTGCCGCGTCGCAGCGGTCCAGCCGCAGGCAACGGCGGGCGAGGGTACGGACGACATCACGGTGCAGCTCCGCGAAGGCCGCGCGTGGGCGTTCGCTCCACTCCCCGGTGAGCTCGCCGTCGTCGCCGAAGTCGCCGGTGTACATGCCGACGACCACTTCCAGGCGCGCCACCGCGTCCAGGCCGACCGTCGTGTCCCGGCCGCCCTCGGCCGCGGCGTCCGCCGCGATGGCCGCACGGGCCGCGTCGTGGAACCGGACCGTGTCGAGGACGACGTGCTCCGTGTTGAGTCGCACGCTGGAGGGGTCGGTGACCAGGAATCGGTCGGCCGGATGCCGCCGTGCCGGGTCGAGGACCGCGCGCACCGTCGAAATCAGCACCGACAGACGGCGGTTGGCCACCTCCGAGGGTGTCCGGGGCCAGAGCAGGGCGGCGAGCGCGGTCCGGGTGACCGGTCTGCCCAGCTGTCCCGCCAGCACCTTGACGAGCTCACGGGCCTTCCGCGACTGCCATCCGGCCGGGGGTACGGGGGTTCCGGAGAGCAGTACCGTCAGGTGACCCAGGGTCTGCACGGCGACCTCGGGGACCGGCGGCGGGCCGATTGCCGCCAGCGGCCCGGCGATGTGCCAGACGTCGTCGCGCACCCCGAGCCGGTGCAGCCGCTGCCAGGCCACGTCCTCGGACAGCCGGTCGCCCGCGTGGCGTGCCCGCAGCAGCGCGTTGGTGGCCAGCGCCACCTCGTTGCCCGTATCGGCCCAGACCGCGGCCGCCTCCACCAGCCCGGCGGCACGGCGTGCGGCAGGGTGCCCCGGCACCGCGGCGGAATCGCGGCGGTACGCAGCGAGGGCGGCGAGTTCCATCGCCTCGGCCAGCCCGGCCGGGTCCCGGCGGCGGCCGGCCTCCGCGCGGACGTCTGCGGCGTGCCGGGCGGCCGAGGCGGTGTCTCTGCCGCACAGTGCGACCCAGCCGGCGGCCAGTTGGCCGGTGACCGGCCCGGCGGCGCTCGGCAGCGTGAGGGACAGCTCCGCGTACCGCGCCGCCTCGGCCGGATCGTCGGCGTAGCACGTGCGCGCCAGACCCGCCCATGCCTGCGCCACGATCTGGGCGTTGCCCTCCGGCTCGGCGATCGCCAGGGCCTCGCGGTAGGCCGCCGTCGCCTGCCAGGCGGAGCCCCGGGTCAGGTGCACTCTGGCGAGAGTCAGCAGTCCGAACGCGGCCAGCGGTGAGCCCTCTTGCTGCCACAGGGTGAGCGCACGGTCGGCGTCGGCGCGGGCGGCGTTGAGGTCGCTGAGCCCCAGCCAGGCCTCGGCGCGGTTGTGCAGGGCCAGTGCGAGCAGCGTCTGCTGGGAGGCGCCCTCACCGAGGCGGATCGCGTCGGTGAGGGCGTCGACCGCCTCGCGCGGACGCCCTTCCTCGACCAGGCGGGAGCCGATGTTGCAGCGGATCCGCAGCTGCATGCCCAGGTCCCCGGCTCGTTCGGCCGCCGCGAAGGCCCTGGCGTAGGCGTGGTCGTTGGCGGCGCGGTCGCCTTCGCTGAAGGCGGCCAGCGCCTGGGCGAGGTAGGCCGCCGCCAGCGCAGCATCGTCGCGGCTCTGCTCGGCAGCCTGCACCGCCTCGTCGGCGAGACTCCGCGCTCGCGCCCGGTCACCCCGGGCCCAGCGTGCTGCCGACCGGCCGGCCAGCAGCTGGGCCCGGTCCGCGCCGGTGTCCCCGGCATCGGCGGCCGCGCGTTCGTACAGCGACTCGGCGCCCTCGAACCTGCCCCGCTGGTGGAGTACCCGGCCGAGCCGCCACGCCAGTTCGGCAGGCAGCAACACGTCCGCCGGGAGTGTCGCGACATGCCGCAGCGCCTCGTCGAACTGGCCCTGTCGCAGGGCCGACTCCGCCAGTCGCGCGACGGGTTCGGGGTCGCGCATCCGGCCGGCGCCCGCAGCCCCTCCCCCGCCGGTGGTCACCGCGTCAGGATACTCATGACGAAGACGGACGGGTCGGGTGGTTTCGGGAAGTCCGGGAAGGTCCATCCGGGTCCAGTTTCCCGCGGACTCACTTCCTGACGAGCAGTTGCCCACCCCCGGCACGTGCCCCCGCCGACCGCGCGCCGCTCCCGTGGGTTGCGGGCCTGCGCGGGCCCGGCTGCTGGTGTCAGATGCGGGCGGCCACCGTCCGGGCGAGTTCGTTCAGCCGCCCGGCGTTGTCCGCCCGGTCCGCCACCACGGTCATCGCCACCCAGGTGCCCGACTTCCGGAAGAGCACGGCGAAGGTCCCGTGTTCGGAGGCGTCGTAGGAGTAGGCCTCCTCGCCCACGCCGGAGAGCGGCTTCTTGTGGGCTCCCGCGAGCATGTCGTCGGCGAAGGCCTTGGCTTCGTCGCCCTGTACGGTCGAGGAGATCAGCACCCCGTCGTGCGCGTACTCGCAACCTGTGGTGTTGAACTCGCTCGGCTTCGCCGTGACGGACGCGCCTCCCACCTGCTCGACCTCCTGGACGGAGATGAGTCCGCAGGGGTCCGTCGGCTGCTTCTTCGTGGGGGATCCGCCGCTGTCGCCCGTGCGGTCCGTGGCGTCCGACCGCGACCGGTCAGCGGCCCGGGGAGCCTCGTCGCCGGAGCCGCCGCACCCGGCAGCGGCAAGCGTCACGAGCAACGTCGCGGTCAGCAGTCGCGCCTGCCGCGAACGTCTTCGGGACATCATCAGCCAGACCTCCTTGTCACCACCGCCGCCGTCGAACCGGCGCCGTGCGAGGGCGGCGGATCAGGTCCCGTACCGTCCGGACCGGTCCACCGTTCTGGTCAGCATGGACGCAGGTGTTCGCGCCCGGTTAGGGAATTCTTCAGGTGACCAAAGGCGCCGCCCGCCGCCGACTCGGCGCAACGCGCCGGGCCCACACCCCGTGGTGGCGGTGTGGGCCCGGCGTCGTGCGGCAGATGATCAGGCGATCCGGTACACCCGGAGCACGGTCTGCTCGAAGGCGTTGCCGTCCTGGTCCTCGGCCTTGACGCGCAGGGCGACGAAACCGTTGCCCTCGCCCTCGGCGGGCGACTTGACCGCCACCGTCCGGGCGCTGCCGTGCAGGCCCTTGCCCGGGGTCGCGGCCCAGGTGGCGCCGTCGTCGTAGGAGAACTCGACGGTGAGCTTCTCGACCGGCGATTCGGCCGCTCCGGCGGGGCGCCGCACCGACACGGTGAGCGGAACGGCCTCGTGCGGGCGCACGGTACCGTCCAGTTGGACCTTCGGCAGGTCGTAGTCGACCGTCAGCATCGGCAGGACCTGGCTTGCGCCGTCGGCCGAGCGCTCCGAGGTGAAGGTCCATGCGGTGCGGGTGGAGGTGTTGCGGGTCCACCACTCCGCATTGCGGTCGACATCCAGCTCCAGCCGGTAGGTGGCCTTCTCCGCCGCGGCCGTGAAGGCCCCCCATGCCGCGGTGGTGGTGGCGGTCAGCTCGCCGTTGCGGTAGAGGCGGGCGCGGGACGTGTCGACGGTGCTCTTCGTGCGCGTGCGATGCGTGTCGGAGCCGTCGACCCACTCGGGCACGTTGATCCTCAGGCTGTCCTTGATGCGTGTCGGCACAAAGGTGCCGGTGATGTCGAGGGCCGGCCGTACGATCGGTCCCCCGAACTCGAGGTCGCGCCTCTCCCCCGGCGCATAGCTGTGCGTGGGCTCGGAGAACGACATCTGGGTGCGGCCGTCCGCATCCGCCAGCCAGAGCGAGTCCTGCCAGCCCACCTCCGCGCCGGCGGTGACGTACTCGGTCCTCTCCTGACCCATCGTCACCTGCCGGGAGAGGTAACCGACATAGGGGCCGGAGAGCAGCGCGAAGCGCGACAGGGTCTGCGGCTTGGCGGTCTCCGCTCCGCCCGGGGCGAAGTAGCGGGTGTGCAGGGTGGCGGTCTTGCTCGCGTCGGCCCGGTAGGAGAGCTTGCGCCCGACCTGATCGTGCTCGACGAACACCAGGTCGTAGGTGTAGCGAGCTGTCGCGGTGCCCTTCCCGGGCTCGGCCAGCAGCCACTGGCTGACCAGCTGGAACTCGCCCACGGTGACGGGCTGGTCGGTGGGCTGGACGTAGATCCTGGTGCTGGAGCCGAGGTCCAGGTCGTCGGTGAGGTACGAGCCCACGCCGAGGTTGCGGTTGAGGCCGATGGTTGCCCGCTCCCGCTCGGTGGGACGGTCGGCTCGAGCGGTCATCTCCACCGCGTCGTTGGCGTCGAAGTCCAGGGTGAAGGGGTCGTCGCCGACGGTCAGTTCGGGCAGGGGATGCAGACTGACGGCCTCGTCCGACCCGTCGGCGGCGGGGGTCACGGTCCAGGCCCAGAGGCTGTACCGGCCCGGGATCAGGTCCAGGTGAAGGGCGTGGCCCTCGAAGCGCGCCAGCTGGTAGGTCTCGGTGTCGAGGTTGAGGATCCGCACGCCGGAGTAGCCGGCGGCGGGTGCACCGGTGCGGTCCTCGGCGGTCGCCGTCAGCCTGGCCATCGGCTGCTGGACCACGGCGCCGACACCGGCGACGACCCTGAGGCCGCCGTCCGCGGTGGCGACCACCTGTCCGGCCCAGCTGCCCTGGTCCCCCGCCTGGGGCGTGAAGGTCGCGGTGACCTTGGCGTCACCGCCGGCCGGGACGGTGACCTCGTCGGCGGACAACCGCAGGAAGCCGTTCCCGGCGTCCGCGCCGGTGCGCTCGATCGTGCCGGCCAGCATCAGGGTCACCGGCTGGTCACCGTCGTTGCGGTAGACGAGGGTGCGCTCGTGGCTTCCGTACGGCTTGGCGTACGGAATCAGGCCGAACGAGACGTTCCCGTCCACGGTCACCTGCTGGCGTACCGCGCGGGCCACATCGACCCGCCCGGCGCCCTGCTGCCAGGCCGTCAGCTCGTCGCTGGGCTGCGCCGCGCTCATCAGAGCCGCCTTGAGCTGCGGCGCCTTCCACGACGGGTGCTCCTGGGCGAGCAGCGCTGCGGCGCCCGCGACATGCGGGGTGGCCATGGAGGTGCCGCTCAGACTCGTGTAGGAGCTGTCCACGGGTGTGCCCAGGCTGGTGCCGGCGGCACGCGCGGCGACGATGGACACGCCCGGGGCCGTGATGTCCGGCTTGACCGCGTTGTCACCGATGCGCGGGCCGAAGTTGGACCAGGACGCCTTGGCCTCGTTCTTGTCGACGGCGCCCACGGTCAGGGCGGCGTCGGCGATCCCAGGGGAGGAGACCGCGCCGCCGTCGTTGCCCGCGGCGATCACGAAGAGCGCTCCGCTGTCGGCGCTGATCTGGTTCACCGCCTCGACCAGCGGGTCGTAGACCTCGGAACTCGACGCCGGGCCACCGAGGCTCATGCTGATCAGCCGGGCCCCGGAGTCCGCGGCCCACTCCATACCGGCGATGATCCAGGACGTCTGACCGCTGCCGTCATTGCCCAGCACCTTGCCGGCGAGGATCTCGGCACCGGGCGCGACACCCTTGCGCGAACCGTCGGAGGCCGCCCCGCTGCCCGCCACGGTGGACGCCACATGGGTGCCGTGGCCCTGGTGGTCGACGGCGTCCTTGGCGGTGGTGAAGTTGCGGGTATCGACGACCGCGTCCTTCAGATCGGGGTGAGTGGTGTCGACGCCGGTGTCCAGCACCGCGACCTTGACCCCGCTGCCGTCGTAGCCGGCCTGCCAGGCCTCCGGGGCGCCGATCTGCGGGACGCTCTGATCCAGCGTCACCTGCACCTTGCGGTCGAGCCACACCCGGATGCCGCCGGCGGAGGAGACAGCGCGGGAGGTCGTGGTGGTGGACGTCGCGGTCAGGTCCTTCCACAGCTCGGCCGCGCCTGCGGAGTCGGTCGTGCCCGCCACCGCACCGATGCTGTCCAGGACCTGATCGGGCTCCAGACCGTCCGGTACGGGAACGGAACCGGCGGCCGGGACGGCGCTGCGGGAGCCGGTGGTGCCGGCGGTGCCGGCGGCTGAGGACTGGACGATCAGCGGCAGCTCCGCCCCGTCGGCATAGCCCTGCTCGATCAGCGAGCTGACGTTGAACAGCTCGGGGTCCACCTGTCCGGACTCCAGCAGCGGCAGCGCGTCGAACGGCACCACCGTGAGGTCGTCACCGTCCTGCGTGATCAGCGCATGGGTGCCCGCGCGGCCCGGTCCCGGATCCAGCTCCGCCGACTGCCGGCCGTCCGGCAACTGCCACACCCGCGCGGTGTCACCGGTGATCAACGGGACGGTCGTCATGGTCGCGTCGGCCGTTGCGGCGGCCCCGTCCTGCGACGCGGCGCCGGCGGCCGCGGGGCCGGCTCCGCTGATGACGGCGCTCGTCGTGACCACGGCAGCGAGCAGGGCGCCGGCGCGTATTCGTCTGCTGGTCGGGGATTTCATCGCAGCTCCGTGTGTGAGAGGCCGTCCTTGCTGATGCGGAACTCCGATGCGGCGCCGTCCCGTACACCGTGGTCCAGGGCGTGTCCGCGCTCCACGCACCACTGCGGCAGCGCTTGGCGCACTCCCGGGTCCGTGACGAGAAGCGCCAGTACGGCTGTCGCCGGCAGCTCCTCCAGCCGGCGGGCGAGCAACGGTGCGACCCGGTCCCAGGGTTCGCCACCGGCGTCGACGACCACCGCGGGGGAAGGGCCTTCGGCCGGCAAGTGGGGGGCGTGCACAGTGCTCCTCGCGATCGCATCGGGTTCCGGCCCGGCACCGTAGAGCAGCGGCATTACCCAACCGTTAACGCCCCCGTTACCCGTCGGCCCGCCCCGCCCAAGTCCCCGGTCACGCAGGTCAGGACGGTGCGGAGGAGGCTCTCGCCTGTGCGAGCTCCTGGGACAGGCGGCGTACGGCGTCGCGCACCTGGGCATCGCCGCCGTCTCCGGCGAGCCCGGCGCATTCGCGCAGCGCCGCGTCCGCGGCGTCCAGCTCACCGCAGCGGATCAGCACCTCCGCCAGGTGCGCGAGACCGAAGGCCAGACACCAGGAGACGCCGAACGGCCGTGCCAGCTCGACGGCGGCCGCAGCGCCCGCACGGGCCGCCGCCACATCCCCGGTGACCAGGTCGAGTTTGGCCAGGCTGCTCCGCTCGAAGGCGATCAGGGAGAGGTTTCCGCCGCGTTCGGCCAGAGCCAGCGACCGGGTGCGGAAGGCGCGGGCCTCATCGTGACGGCCGCCGTCCAGCGCGAACTCGCTGAGCATGGACAGCACGGTCGTCAGCAGGCTCATGTCGCCCGCCTCCTCGGCGTACCGCAGGGAGGTGCGCGACACCTCCTCCGCCTCGGCGTGCCGGCCGAGCATCGCCAGACACAGGGCACGGTTCCCCGTGGCACGGCCCAGCACCAGCGGAACGGAGTCGGTGCCGATGCCGAGGTCTGCGATCCGGATCGCGGCCTCCACGGCGGCGGCTGCCGTCAGGGAATCCTCGTACCGTCCGAGGTGGAAGTCGGTGACGCTGCCCGACAGTTGGCGCAGTGCCAGGGCGATGGATGACACGTCGTCGGCGGGCGCGCCGGCGCCGTCCAGCAGAGCCCGCGCCTCCTTGGCACGCCCCGCCTGGCACAGCACTTCGGCGAGGGCCGCGAGCGAACGCGTCGCCGCATCGTGGGCCCCCGCGCGCAGCCGGCTGTCGAGCGCGCTGCGCAGTTCCCGCTCCGCCTCCTGGTAGCGCGCGAGCCGGCGCAGTACCACGGCATGCTCGTGGCGGGCATCGGCGGCGCCCGGCTCGTCGCCAACTGCCATGAGCCGCGCCACCAGTTCGGTGTAGTAGCGGTCGGCGCTGTCGTTGGCGTAGAGCGCCGCGGCGCGCTCCGCGGCCCGCCGGAGCCAGAGGGTGGCGCGCGGGTCGTCCGCCCGTACGAGGTGGAAGGCGAGCGCGTCGACGGCATCCGGCCGGTGCCCGAGCACCGCGTCGGCGTAGGCGGAGTGCAGGGCTCGGCGGTGTGCCGCGGTCAGTTTTCCGTAGCTGGCCAGGCGGACCAGCGGATGGCGGAAGGCGTATCCGGGCACGCTCCGGCCGCCGGACACCACCTCGCGTTCCTCGATCAGTCCGGCGGACAGGATCCGGTCGGCGGCAGCGGCGAACCGCGGGGCGTCCAGCGGTGGATGCAGGCCCGACCGGGCCACATCGGCGGCCTCGGCCAGAGGCACGTCCCCTCCGGCCGCGGCCAGGACGTCGACCAGGGCGCGGGAAGGCCCGTCGAGGCGGCCCAGCCGGGTCTCGACCGCACCCAGGATCGTCTCCGGTACGGCGGCGGCCCCGAGCCCTTCCGCCGACGGCGAGGGCAGCCCGCTGCCGATCAGCCCGGCCAACTCGCAGGCGAACAGCGGGTTGCCGGCGGAGAGCCGGAAGACCTCCGCGGTCCGGTCGGCGGTCGAGCCGCTGCCGTCGCAGACCTGGGCCACCAGCCGGCCGCACTCCTGCTCGCTCAGCCGCATGAGTTCCAGGCGGCGCGCGATGCCCTGCCGCAGTGCCGCATGGACGATGTAGCGGCCCTCGGGGTCGGCGCCGAGCTCCTCCTCGCGGAACGTGGCGATGAACCGCCAGGGGTGCCCGTCGGCGCGGCGGGCCAGGTGGTAGAGCAGCTGCAGCGATCCGAGGTCGGCGGTGTGCAGGTCGTCCAGCACCACCAGGATGCCGCGGGCCGTGGTGCCCGCGAGCTCGTCCAGCAGGCCGCCGACCGCGTGGAAGAGCCGGGCACGCTCCTCCTCGGGTCCGGCGTGCGCCGCCGGTACCGGCCCGAGCGCGGGCAACAGCGCGGCGAGCGCCGGGTACCGTGCCGCCACGGCCGCCTGCTCGGTGGTCGGCCGGCCCGCGAACCAGGAGTCCAGGGCCTCGGCCCACAGACCGTACGGAGTCTGCCCCTCCGCCTCATGACCGGCACCCCACAGCACCGGTACACCCCCGCGATGGGCGGCCCTTGCGGCCTCGGCGGCCAGCCGGGTCTTCCCGATGCCTGCCTCACCCGCGACCAGGGTGAGCGGCGGCAGCCCCGGCTTCTCGGCCGTGAGCATCCGCAAGGCCTGCTCGCGGCCCACCAGCGGGGTGTGCGGGGCGTTGCGGATCGGGGCGGGCAGCGGCGGACGCGGGGCGGGCACGACCGGGCGGGCGGAGGCTGCGGCTGCGGCTGCCGTGCGGTACAGCTCCTCCAGTACGGCGCCGGGGCGGACGCCGAGCTCGGTACGGAACACCTCGCGGGCGTGCTGGTAGTGCAACAGGGCCTGTTGTGGCCGTCGCAGGGTCAGGTGGGCCCGGAGCAGCTCTTCGTGGGCCCGCTCGTCAAGGGGGTCCCGGGACAGGGACCACTCCAGGAGCGTGGCCGCGTCCTCTGGCCGGCCCTCGGCGAGGTGGGTCTCGGCGAGGGCGTGGACCACCCGGCGGCGCAGCAGGGCCAGCTCCGTACGGCGGGCTTCCAGCCACTCGGCGTACCGGTCCTCCGGCAGAAGCTCCGCCCCCAGCGCGTCCAGGACGGCCTTGAGCCGCGCGGCCCTGCCCGCTTCTGCCACAGGTTCCGCGAGCGCGGTGTGCGCCTGGGCCTCCACCTCGTCGGCATCGACGGTGACCAGGTCGGAGGAGAGAGCGATCAGCTGACCATCGGTCAGCAGATAGGCGGACTCCTCGCGCGGGCGCAGTTCCGGCTGGAGCGCATGCCGTGCGGTGTGCAGGGCCACCCGCAGACTGCTCATCGCGGCCTGCGGCGAGGCACCCGGAGAGTACACCTCCCTCACCTGCTCACGGTGCAGCCGGTGTCCGGGGGTGACCGCGAGCAGTTTGACCAGGTTCTGTGCCCCGGGCCGGCGCCAGCGCTCCAGCACCTGAGCGCCGTCGCGCTCGGCGCGGAAGCCGCCCAGCAGCCGTATCCGCAGCGGTGGGACCTGGTGGGTGATCACGGGGAGCACTGTAGATCAACGCTGTTGCCCGGATCGCCTCCTGTACGGATCGGCCTCACGACCGCACGGTAGGTGCCGGCACGGATTGAAGGAGCGGTAGCGGCCGAGTTGCAGTACCGGCTCGCCGTGGTTTTCTGCCCGTTCCTGGCCGCTGGTGGTCATACGGAGATCCCCTGGCCAACCGCTCAAGGACCCTCGCTCAGTCCAGGGATGCCAAAGCACCAGCTATCAGGGAACGCGCCGCAGCGCCTCGTGCGGCCCCGTGTGAAAGCCGCTCAAAGGCTCGGGCGTACAGCTCGACCTGGCTCGGCTGCGTGAGGGTGGACGCAGCGTCCAGCGTGTCCGCGTGCACCCTGGTGTCGTCGAAGATCGTGAAGGTCGACATGGGCCACACAGTCCGTTGCCCGGAGAACGGCACGATGCCTACGGCGACGTTGTGGAGATCCATGACCCCGAGCAAGTGGCCCAGCTGCGCCGCCATGGTCTCGGCGCTACACAGCCGGTACCACAACACCGACTCCTCCAGCACGAACGAGAACCGGTGTGCGCCCTTGCTCAGCACTGCGTTACGCCTCATGCGGGCCGCCACCGCATCACTCACGTCGTCCGGGGTCCCACGGAAGGCTGCGATGGATGACAAGAGGGCAGTGGCGTACCCCGGCGTCTGAAGGAATCCGGGGATCACGTCAGAGACGTACACCCTGAACATCGTTGTTTGTTGGTACAGGTCACCCGTGGACTCCTGCAGGCGACGGAGTCCGCTCCGCTGGAGTCGCCTCCACTGCACATGCGCATCGGCGGACTGCCTGTTGGCCGCGATCAGGTCGGCGGCCTGATCCTCACTGGCGCAGGCGCGGCACCACGCTTTGATGTCCGCGTCAGATGGAGGGGTCTTGGCATTCTCGATCCGAGACGACTTCGACTCTGACCAGCCGCAACTGACGGCCAGCTCCCGCGCGCTGATCCCCGCATCCTTCCGGATCTCGCGCAGACGGCCGGCCAGCTCTTCGCGGGCCTTCTGGACGCTCGAAGAGGGGGGTATGGGCATGGAGCCGGCTCTCGTTCAGATCGTGTACAGGTGGTGCGGGATCGCTCGCTCCCAGACCGCATCGAAGGCGGTAGAGCACAGCTTCACGGATTCCGGGTCAGCCGTTATCTCGTCTTCCACCACCACTCCATCACCTGAGAAGTGGTGCACCCGCAGCAGGGTGCCGTCGAAGAGCCAGAAGTCATTGCCCGGCAAGGGAATGCTCGTAGCCCGTCGCCGTGGCAGCCACCGTACTTCCTCGCCCGCCGTAACGTTGGCACGGGTGACGTAGTGCTCCCAACAGATGTAGTCCGATACAGGCTCAGATACCACCCGGGCCCGACGGATCGCCACACCCCGGGCCACCGTGTCCGTGATCAACTGGTCATAGGGATGCCACCAGGATTCGTGGTCCGCCCAGTCGATGAGCTCGCCCCGCTTCCACGCCTCGAACCGATCCGTCGGGGCGTAGGAATCGCGTAGTTCCAGATGCACGGCGGACCGCTCGCACTGGCCAAGCAGCTCAGCGAAGCTGGGCACGCTCGACGGCATCACACGTCTCCCTGATCAACGGGATCATCCGGGCCGGAATCATGACGATCGCTTCACCGTCGGGCACCGAGCCGTTTGCGGGGCTGCTCGCCTCACACTCCGCCTGAGTCTCGGTGCTCGGCTTCCACCCCTGCAACGAGATCTCCTGAGCTTCCCCGTCCGCCCACACAGTGGGGCAGTGGTCCCGATCCGTGTCGGGGTCGATTCCAATGAACTCTACGGCCATGGTCGGCTCCTTGGTCCAGCTGCTTGCTCAGGCTTGCATCAGCTTCCTTGAACTGCAGAGACAGCGTCAATACCGCAACGATTCGCACGAATTGGCGTGCAAGTCTGTGCAAGTTTGTGGAGCCCCGCACGACCCGGCTCCTAGCGTCGTCGCATCACGCAGAAGAGCCGGGGAGAAAGCAATGTCACAGAAGCCGCAGGGCTACCGTCTGACCGAGCTACGGGCTGAACCCTCCGCCGTACCTGGCTGCGCCGAGTGTCTGTCCCTCTGCGTCGCCAGACAGAATGCCCGCTCCAGGGGTGACTTCAGCGCCGTATCCGACACGAACGTAAAGCTGCGCAAGCATCACACGGAGGCTCACTCATCGTGAGTGGGAAACCCGGCGAGCAACGCTTCGCCGAACGGCCGTTGCTGACGCTTCGGGTCTCGCATGAGTCGCGACGCGATATGAGAAGCGCGGCTACGTCTTCCTCGGCACCATCACCATCGCAGTGCTCGTCGTCTGGCTACGTTCGTGATCGGATGACCGACAGGCTCAATCCCCACGGATTCGGGCGTGCAGATGCATGTCGTGCCGGCCGTCGTCATGCATGGCCGCACTGCGCTGGGTTCCTTCGAGCAGGTAGCCGGACTTGGCGGCAACCCCGCAGGAGGCATGGTTGCGCGTCGAATGCTCCAGGTACAGGCGGTGGAAGCCGATCTCATCCAGCGCCCAGGTTGAGAGTGTTGCCATCGCCGAGGTTGCAACACCGCGGCCGCGGGCAGTCGGGAGAACCCAGTAACTGACCTCGGCGACACCGTCGTTGAAGTCGAATCCGTGCAGCGCGATCCGGCCGAGGACCTCACCATCCTCGCGGGAGACAGCCCAGTGACCGCCCTTCTCGCTTCCCCAGTCCTGGTGGTAGGCATCGAACCATTCCAGGACGCGCGTCTCCGTCCGAGGGCGGCGCGTGTGCCAGCGGCAGATCTCATCGTCCTGGTAGGCGGAGAGGAACACCGGAGCGTCAGCCGGTTCCCAAGGTCGCAGCAACAGACCTTGAGCGGCGGGCAGAACGGGCTGAGGGGAGCTCGAGAGCAGACCGAAGGGAACTGCGGGCGGCGTCGACAATTCGCGAGTCACGAGCCATGATCGCCCGGCAGCGACGATACAAGTCAAGTCCAGCCGCGTCCCCACCGGACAAACCGTAGACAGTGATCGCCGGGACAGCTCCTCAGTCGGACGTCGTATCCTCCGATGCGGCGGATACGGCGGACAGGCTTCCACCTGGCACGGGTTGCTGCGCGAGCGGAAACGGCGTTCGGGCCAGAGTGTCCGCAGCGAGGCGTACGGCCCTGCCCCAGGCCCGGAGGTCCTGGGGGGCAGATAGTCGAGGCGCTGTCCTACGTCGACCAATCGGTCATGAACGTCCTGAAGTGACAGAGGGAGCGGCAGGACGCTGAGAAGGCACGCCATGGTTCCGCATGGGCCGATCACGACCCAGTGTTCGCCAGGGACAGTTTCAAGCTCTGTCAGGGCGAGGCCGGCGGCCCGCAGGCCCCGAGAAGATCTCGGCGCGCTGGCACACCCTCAGGAACCGTCTCCACCTGCCCGGCGACTTCCGGATTCACGACTGGAGGCATAGCAAGGTCACGAACGGTCTGGAGGCTGGAGAGATCCCGCTAAAGGTCTCCGCGAACGTCCGGAACCACTCGCCGGGCTACACCATGACCGAGCACAGCCACTCCCGTAAGGACGGAGCACGGAAGCTCGCCACCTCTGGTGCGGGCCGACTCGACAGCCCGTCCCCCTGGTCTCGCCTGGGGAATTCGGGGCTGCCGGTCGCGTGGTCGGTCGCACGACTGCCCAGAAAAGCAGAAAACCCCTGATGAACAGGGGTTTCAGCTGGTGTCCGAGGGGGGACTTGAACCCCCACG
Organism: Streptomyces sp. NPDC052052; assembly: GCF_040680455.1. NCBI lineage: Bacteria > Bacillati > Actinomycetota > Actinomycetes > Kitasatosporales > Streptomycetaceae > Streptomyces > Streptomyces sp. NPDC052052. The sequence continues at coordinate 146,765 of NZ_JBFAWU010000009.1, forward strand.
CCCGATAAAGGGCACTAGCACCTCAAGCTAGCGCGTCTGCCATTCCGCCACCCGGACAAGGTGTCTGTCTCGCGGGCCCTGCCCGTTCCGACATGGAAAACAATACCAGGGGTTCAGGGTGCCTCTCACCCGCATTTCCGGTGGTCAGTGCGGTGCACCGGTCGCTTCGGCGCGATCCGGTGCACCACACCCGGCCGTACGTACGTACCGTCGCCATGCGTGCACGCTGAGTACGCAAGGGGTGGTGGTGCTACTTACGCAGGGCCGCCAGGTTGTCGTAGCCGATCCGGGCATGGGCCAGGGACTGCGCGGGGACGGTGGAGCTCGGGGCGTTGTCCTGCTCGACCATGGGGTGGTGGTAGTTCTTCGCCCCGACGCGGCGGAAGAACGTGCGGTAGTCGATGACCCCGGTGCCGAACGGGACCATGTCGTAGCCGTTGCCGCTGCTGGTGTTGACGACGCCGTCCTTGGCGTGGAACAGCGGGTAACGCTTGGTGTGGGAGCGGACCAGTGCGGCCGGGTCGAAGAGGTTCTCCTGCTGCGATCCGTCGTGTGCGGTGTAGGTGTGGAACTTGTACTGGGCGACGTGCGCCCAGAAGATGTCCATCTCCAGCCATACCGACTTCGGGTCGGTGATCTGCAGGAAGTACTCCAGCTTGCGAATGCCGGAGCTGCGGGTGGGGCGGCCCGCCTCGTCCAGCGGGCCGCCGTCGAGGAGGAAGCCGTAGGCGGCGTCGTGGTTGTGGGTGTAGAGCTTGATGCCCGCGTCCTGGGCGATCCGCCCCAGGGTGTTCCACTTGTCGGCGGCGACGTCCCAGTCGGCACGGTAGGCGCTGCCGGTGGGGTCTCCGCCGGTGCCCATGTGCTTCATGCCGAGGATGTTCGCTATCTCGAGGTGGCGCTTGAACTGGTCCAGGTCGCTCTGGTTCAGCGGCCAGGAGGACGGGATGAAGCCGTGGTTGCCCTGGGCGCGCAGACCGTGGGCGTCCAGCCAGGAGCGCAGCAGCTTGGCGCCCTCCACCGTTTCGAGGTTGCTTCCGCCCGGTGCGTTGGGGTGCTGGCCGTATCCGGCGAACTCGACCTGCTGGTAGCCGTAGCGGGCCAGCTCACCGAAGACGTCGCGGAAGCCCGACGGCAGGTCGGTGCCGAGCGGGTCCCGGCCGGTGGCGTCGCGCACGGTGTACAGGATGATGCCGCGCTTGTCCGCCGGGACCAGGGCCTGGCCGACGCCCTGCCCCTGGCCAGCGGCGGTCTGGGCGAGGGCCGGGGAGGCACCGAAGGCGGGTGCGGCGATCGACGCTGCCGCGGCGGCGGTGCAGGTGCTCAGAAAACGGCGGCGGCTGACGCCGAGGCTGCGGCGCAGGGCGCCGTCCGTTCCGGATGCGTCGTGGTTCGCGGTCACGGTCTCTCTCCTTCTCGAGGATGCTCCGCCACGCTGTGCACGGACTGCTCTGATGCGAGACCGGCCAGGGTGAGGAGCAGGGACTTCACTTCGGTGGCCCGGACGGGTCCGGTGAACGCGTGGGGGGTGGAGCACAGGATGAGCGGACCTTCCTCGTCGCTCGGGGGAAGGCGGCCGTGGCTGCCGCGGATGGGGGTGGGGTCCAGCGGTACGACCGCCATCCGGTAGCGCATCCCGAGCTTCTTGCGGGCGACGGCCGCGGCGGCCTTGACCCTGACGTACGGGTCCTGCGGGTCCAGGAAGAGTTCGACGGGGTCGTAGCCGGGTTTGCGGTGGATCTCGACGAGCTGCGCGAAGTCGGGGGCGTGGGCGTCGTCGAGCCAGTAGTAGTACGTGAACCAGGCGTCGGGTTCCGCGACGGCGACCAGTTCGCCGGAGCGTGGGTGGTCGAGGCCGTGGGCCTTCTTGCCCTCGTCGTCGAGGAGCTGCTCGATGCCGCTCAGGTCCTGGAGGGCCTCACGGGTCGCGTCGAGGTCCTCGGGCCGGCGTACGTAGATGTGGGCGAGCTGGTGGTCGGCGACGGCGAAGGCGCGGGAGGCCATCGGGTCCAGGTACTCCATGCCGTCCTGGGTGTGGACCTCCAGGAGCCCGGCCCGGCGCAGGGCCCGGTTGATGTCGACGGGCCGGTCGACGCGGGTGATGCCGTATTCGGAGAGGGCGACGACGGTGCGGCCCTCGCGGTGTGCGTCGTCCAGGAGGGGGGCCACGGCCCGGTCGAGGTCGGCCGCGGCCCGGTACGCGCGCGGGTCGTCGGGGCCGTAGCGCTGCAGGTCGTAGTCGAGATGCGGGAGGTAGCACAGGGCCAGGTCGGGGTGGCGGGTGTCGAGGATGTGCCGGGTCGCGTCGATGATCCACCGGGAGGAGACGAGATCGGCACCGGGGCCCCAGAAGTGGAAGAGCGGGAAGGTGCCGAACTTCTCGGTGAGTTCGTCGTGCAGGGCGGGTGGCCGGGTGTAGCAATCGGGCTCCTTGCGGCCGTCGGCGTAGTAGACGGGGCGCGGGGTGACGGTGATGTCGGTGTCGGCCCCCATCGCGTACCACCAGCAGATGTTGGCGACGGTGTAGCCGGGGTGGGCGCGGCGGGCGGCGTCCCAGAGCTTGTCCCCGGCGACCAGGCCGTTGTGCTGGCGCCAGAGCAGGACGTCGCCGAGCTCGCGGAAGTACCAGCCGTTGGCGACGATGCCGTGTTCGGCGGGGGTGGTCCCGGTGAGGAAGGTGGACTGGGCCGCGCAGGTCACGGCGGGAAGCACGGTGCCGAGCGGAGCCTGGGTGCCGGACTGCCCCAGTGCCTTGAGGTGGGGCATGTGGTCGAGGAGCCGGGGGGTGAGGCCGACGACGTCGAGCACCAGAAGCGGAGTGGGAGGGGTGGCGGGTGCGGTGGTCCGTTCGGCTGGGGTCATGGCAGTTCCTTGAGGCCGAGATCGACCAGGAGGTCCCGGGCGAGGGCGAGTTCGGCGGCGATGCCGTCGGCGAGCTGGGCCCGGGTCCGGGGGCGCAGAGCGGCCGGCAGCGCCTGCCAGGTGTACGTCTCGACCTCCAGGTGCCTGGTGAGGGGACGGGGGCCGCCGACCAGTCGGGTCAGTGTGGAGATGAGCACGGGAAGGGTGGAGGTGAGCGGGGATGCGGGAGGTGCGTGCAGGGGGATGTGGAAGTGGGCGCGCCAGGGGGCGTCTTCGGGCAGGGCCCGGCCGTTGACCGCCTCGTCGAGGTCGTCGGTTCCGCGCAGCCCGGTGGCGGTGCGGGTGCGGGTCTGGTGGAGGAAGCGGGGCTCGGCGAAGGCGGCGAGTGCGGTGCGTACCTCGGGGAGGTGGGGGTGTTCGGCATGGAGTGCGGCGGAGAGCTGTGCCTTGGCGATGGGGATGCCGGCGGTGTCGAGGGCGTCGACGGCGGTGTCGGGGTCCTCGAAGGAGGTGGCGAGGTGGCAGGTGTCGATGCAGATGCCGATGCGTGGGTGTCCGACGGCGGTGAGCGGTGCGAGGGCGTCGCCGGTGGTCTCGATGGTGCAGCCCGGTTCGGGTTCGAGGCCGATGCGGAGGGACTTGCCGGTGAGTTCGGCCAGTGCGTCGAGGCGCCGGCCGAGGGTGGTGAGTGCGGTGTGGGCGCGCACGGTGGCTTCGGTGTCGGAGTCGTAGGGGGTGCGCCAGGCGATCGGGAGGGTGGAGATGGTTCCTTCGGTGACGTCGTCGGGCAGCAGTCCGGCCAGGAGCCGGGCGAGGTCGGTGGTGTGGGCGAGCCGTTCCGGGTCCGTCCAGTCCGGTCGGTAGACCCGGTACTTGACCTCGTCGGCGCCGAAGCCCTGGTAAGGGAAGCCGTTGAGGGTGACGACTTCCAGGCCGCGGCGGTCCAGTTCGGCGCGGAGCGCGCGCAGGTGGAACGGGTCGTCGACCAGGCTGCGGGCGGCGTCCCTGGCGAGCCAGAGGCCGATGCCCAGCCTGTCCCGGCCGAGGCGTCTGCGTACGGGTTCGCAGTGCTCGCGCAGTTGGGTGCGCACGCCGTCGAGCGTCTCGGCGGGGTGGACGTTGGTGCAGTACGCGAGGTGGACGGTGGAGCCGTCGGGGTGGCGGAAGCGCATCGCCTCACTCCCCGCCGCGCAGGATGGAGTTGCCCTCGTGGAGCGGTTCCGGTGCGGCGAGGTCGAGCTGGAGTCGGCCGCTCTGCCCGTAGAAGGTGACAGGGTTGCGCCAGAGCACCTGGTCGACGTCGTCCTCGTCGAACCCGGCCGCGAGCATGGCGTCGCCGACCCTGCGGGTCTTGAGCGGGTCGCTCCTGCCCCAGTCGGCGGCGGAGTTGACCAGGACCCGCTCGGTGCCGTGGGTTCTGAGGAGCGCGACCATGCGGTCCTCGTCCATCTTGGTGTCGGGGTAGATGGAGAAGCCGGCCCAGCAGCCGCTGTCGAGCGCGTCCCGCACGGTCGTCTCGTTGAGGTGGTCGAGCAGGACCCGCTCCGGGGCGAGTGCGGACTCGCGGACGACGTCGAGGGTGCGGTGCAGTCCGGCGAGTTTGTCGCGGTGCGGGGTGTGCACGAGGGCGGGAAGGGTGTGGTCGGCGGCGAGCTGGAGCTGTGCGGCCAGGGCGGTGTCCTCGGCCGGGGTCATGGAGTCGTAGCCGATCTCACCCACCGCGACGACGGAGTCCTTGACGAGATAGCGGGGCAGGGCGTCCAGGACCGGTGCGCAGCGGGGGTCGTTCGCCTCCTTGGGGTTGAGGGCGAGCGTGCAGTGGTGGGCGATGCCGTACTGGGCGGCGCGGAAGGGCTCCCAGCCGAGCAGGGCGTCGAAGTAGTCGAAGAAGCTGGCGGGCGAGGTGCGGGGCTGACCAAGCCAGAAGGAGGGTTCCACGAGGGCGCGGACACCCGCGTCGTACATCGCCTGGTAGTCGTCCGTGGTGCGGGAGGTCATATGGATGTGGGGGTCGAAGATGCGCATCAGGACTCCTCCGTGGGGGCGGCGGGGCCGGGCGTGGCGAGGGCGAGCACCCGGGTGAGGTCGGCGGGGACGCCGCGGCCCGCTGCGGTGCGTTCGACCGCGAAGTCGCCGAGCATGCGGGCGAGTTCGGCGTCGCCGCGGGCGCGCCGCGCCAGTTGGTCGACGGCTGCCACGGGCACTCCGGTGAACAGGCACTTGAGGACGGCGTGGCGCCACTGGTGGTCGTCCAGGTGGGCGGCGGTGTACGGGCCGACGGCGGCGGCGATCAGCCGGGTGTCATTGGTGCGCAGGGCGTCCTCGACGAGCGGGAGTGCGGTGGGGCCGAGGTCCAGCCGGTGCAGGGTGAGCAGGACGGCGCGCCGTTCGGCGGCGGCGCCCTGTGCGTACAGCCGGGTGAGGGCGGGCAGTCCGGCGTGGGCTTCGATGAGCAGCAGGGCGCGTACGGATTCGGCGTTCTCGATTCCGCAGTGCCGGCCGGCGGCGGCGTACCGCAGCTCCCACGACGGCACGGCGTAGGTGGCGCCGGGTGGTTCGGTGTCCGGGTGGGCGGCGGCGTGCCCGGCCTCGGCGAGGGCCTCGTCGAGCCAGGCGCGCGCGGCTCCGCCGAGCCGGGCGTCGAGTTCCTCGCGGCTCTGCAGCATGGGGGACATCGGCATGGCGTTGCTCCCTTCGGCGGTGTCAGCGGCTCGACGGACTGTGCTTGCGGAGGAACTCCATTGAGGTGCGGGCGAGTTCGGGGCCGGCGTGTGAATGGCGGGGCAGTTCGACGACCGTGAGGCCCTGGTAACCGGTCGCACCGAGGGTGTCGAGCGCTTCGAGTACGGGCGGGAAGTCGATCTCGCCGTCGCCGAACGGGAGGTGTTCGTGGATGCCCCGGCGCATGTCCTCGATCTGGACATGTCGCAGCCAGGGGGCGGCGGCGCGCACGCAGTCGGCGGGCGGGGCGGGTTCCAGGCACTGGCAGTGGCCGATGTCCAGGGTGAGTCCGAGCGGGGGTGGATCGCCGCTGAGCACGCGCAGGTGGTGGAAGCCCGCGAGGTCGGCGAGGAGGTGACCGGGCTCGGGTTCGATCGCCAGCGGGATGCCGGTGCGGTCGGCGGCGTCCAGGACGGGGGCGAGGGAGCCGAGGAGCCGCTGCCATGCGGTGCCGGTGGTGGTGTCCGGTGGGGTGATGCCGCTGAAGCAGTGCACGGCGTGGGCGCCGAGGTCGGCGGCGATGTCGAGGGCCCGGACGAGCAGTCGGGTCCGGGCGGCGCGGGCCTCCGGGTCCGGGTCGAGGAGGGACGGGCCGTGTTTGCGGCGGGGGTCGAGGACATAGCGGGCGCCGGTTTCGACGGTGACGCCGAGGCCCAGGTCCTGGAGCCGGGACGCCACCTGGCCGGTACGTGCGGCGAGGTCCGGGGCGAGGGGGTCGAGGTGCATGTGGTCGAGGGTCAGGCCCACCCCGTCGTAGCCGAGATCGGCGAGGAGTCCGAGGGCGTCGTCCAGGCGGAGGTCGGTGAGGCCGTTGGTGCCGTAGCCGAGGCGGATCGTCATGTGGGGCTCACCTTCCGGGCGAGGGTGCGGGCGAGCGGGACGAGGCCCATGAGGGCGAGGCCCGTACTGGCTGCTCCCTGCCGGGCGGCGAGAGCGGCCTGAAGCGGGATCATCGCCCGGATGCCTCCGGCGACAGCACGCTGAGTGAGCGGCGGGGACGGGTTGAGGGCGGCGTGGAGGAGAGGGGCCGCAGCGGTACGGAGATAGCTGCCGGTGAGCGCGGTGAGGAGGAGGCGGGGGATGGTGGGGGTGGCCGATGAGGGGCGCGGCAGGCGGGACGTCGCCGTCGGCTTTCCGCTGTGCGTTGCGGTCGTGGGTGCGGTGCCGGGCCCTGGCTGCCGTCGCAGGGCCGCGGCGCCGAGCATCGCGGTGGCTGCGAGTGCGGCGAGGGGTGCAGTGGTGGATCCGCCCTGCGCCTCGTGCCGGGAGACGGCGGTGACGGCGCAGGTGTGGGCCCCGAGCAGGCCGGCAGCCGGGAGGGCGCGGCGGACGGAGCCGGCCGAGGAAACGGAGCGCCCCGAAGACGCCGCGGCCCCGAGCAGCAGGTCCAGTGCGCGTGCCGCCGCCATCGCGGCCGGCCCTGCCGGGGTGTGCTTCAGGCGCAGGTCGTACGCCCAGACCGTGGCCGCCAGCCCGGTGGCGACGGCGAGGGCCGGGCGGCCGGCCCGGGCGGCGAGGCCCAGGCCCGCGGCCGTCAGGACGCCCGCCGCCGTGAGGGCCGCGCCGGGCGTGATACGGCCGGAGGGGATCGGGCGGTGCGGGCGGTCGACCGCGTCCTCGTCGCGGTCGGCCCAGTCGTTGAGGGCCATGCCCGCCTCGTACAGGCAGAGTGACGCTCCGACGGCGAGCGCGGTGCCACGGTCGGGACGGCGGCCCGCCGCCGCCGCGCCGGCGAGTGCGTCACCGGGGACGGTGAACAGCGCCGAGACCCGCAGCAGTTCGGCCCAGGCCCTGGTCGTCACTTCTCCCCCCGCAGGGTGTCGGCGAAGGCGAGCAGTGCCGTGTACTGCTCGTGGAGTGCCGCAGGGCCTCCGTCCGGGTCCTTGAAGTAGAAGCCGAGCTGGGGCAGGGGGCCGGTGAGCCCCTTCTCGTGGGCGCGGGCGACCAGCCGGGCCAGGTCCAGGACCAGGGGTGCGGCCAGTGCGGAGTCGCATCCCTGCCAGGTTGTCTGGAGCACCATGCGGGCCCCGAGGAATCCGTCGAACGCGATGTGGTCCCAGGCCGTCTTCCAGTCGCCGAGGGCCGGTACGTCGTCGATGTGCACCTCGCCCTCGGGTACGGTGCCGAGCGTGTCGGCCAGGACCCGTTCCTTGCCCGCGTTCTTGGCCGCTGCCGCCCCCGGGTCGGCCAGCGCCGCTCCGTCCCCGCCGCCCAGCAGGTTGGTGCCCGACCAGGCCCGTACCGGCAGGGCACGTTGCACGAACATCGGGGCGAGCACGGAGCGGAGCAGCGTCTGGCCGGTCTTGCCGTCGCGTCCCGCGTACGGAAGTCCGCAGTCCGCGACGGTGTCCTGGAGGGCGGGGGTGCGCAGTCCGGTGGAGGGGGTGAAGTTGATGTAGGGGCAGCCGGCCCGGAGCGCTGCCGCGGCGTACAGCGAACTGGCGGGGAGCCGTTGGTCGCCGGGGGCCGGTACGGGTTCGGTGGAGGCGACATTGATCACGACCGTCCGGGCCAGGTCGTTGCGGTGCCCGAAGTCCGTGAGGTCGGCGGCTAAGGCGTCGATCAGCTCCTGGTCGGTGCGGGTGTCGCCGGGGAGGGGGCCGCCGGGCCTGATCTCCGCATCGGCGGCGGCGAGTTCGGCGTGTACCGCCGGGGGCAGGCCGTGCGGCAGCACTCCCCCGGCGGCCAGTGCCTCGGCCCGTTTGGGCAACGGGCAGTCCATGATGTCGTGCCCGCCGAAGACGAGCGAGGCGAGGGCGGGCAGCCCACTGTCGGTGAACGGCGGTGCCTCGGTGACCATGCCCACCGCCGGGTGGAGCCCCGCCGCCACCGCCGCGCACCCCGCTGTCGCGGTGGTGGCGACGGAGCCGCGTGCTCCGATGAACCAGACTCCGGTACGGACGGCGGATGCTGACACGGGCTGCCTCCCTGGCTGGGATCCTGGCTGGGCCGAGCGAGTGGCGCTGTGCGACGCGTGGACCGGGTCGGGTGGCGACGGCGGGCGGGAAGGGGTGCCGCTTCGGGGTGCTTCCCACCCGCCGTCGCCGGGGGCCGCCCTATGCCGAGGGCAGCTGCCGCCCTATACCGAGGGCGGTTCCTTCACCTCGTTCAGGACGGGTTGCCGGTGCCCGGCGTGCAGTCGGCCCGCACCTGTCCGGCCGCGTACCGCAGGCCGCCGAGGAGGAGACCGCGGAACTCCGGTTCGGCGTAGGACTCCTTGGTGTGGCCGAGGCCGGTGTAGAAGGAGCGGCCGCCCTGGTACGTCTGGCACCAGGTGATCGGGTGGTCACCGTTCATGGTGCCGCCGGTGTAGGTCGACTCGTCGAGCGTGGCGAGCACCTTCACCTGGTCGCGCGGGTTGGTGCGGTAGTTGTACAGCTCGTCGGTCCGCTCCCAGGTGTCGCCGAGGTGCGCGGTGGCGGGGTGCTGGTGGTCCTCGACGCGGACGGTGACGGGCTGGATGGCGGGGTGGCTGGAGAAGTAGGCGCCGACGAGCCCTCCGTAGAACGGCCAGTCGTACTCGGTGTCGGCCGCCGCGTGGACCCCCAGGAAGCCGCCGCCGGCGGTGACGTACTGCTCGAAGGCCTGCTGCTGCTCGGCGTTGAGCACATCACCGGTCGTCGAGAGGAAGACGACCGCGTCGTAGCGCGCCAGGTTTCCGGCCGTGAACTGGCCGGCCTCCTCGGTCGCGTCGACGGTGATGTGGCTGTCCGCGCCGAGTTCCTTCAGCGCCGCGATGCCGTCGGGAATCGCGTCGTGGCGGAAGCCGGCCGTCTTGGAGAAGACCAGGACCCGCTTGGCGGTCGGGTCGGGAGCGCTGTCGGAGAGCTCGAAGTCGTCGATGTCGTACAACGCACCGTCGCCCCCCTTGAAGACGAGGAAGAGTTCGGTGGCCTTCTTCGGTACGTCGCGCAGGGTCACGTCGATGTCCTGGAAGGTCTCCCAGCCGCCGGTCACCGGCACCACCGAGGTGCCGAGGAGCTTGCCGGTGGCCGATCCCGACCGTACTTCGAGGAAGCCGCCCGCGCCGCCGGATGAGATCCGGGCGGTGAGGCTGGTCGATCCATCGAGGATGTACGGCTTGAAGGAGATCCAGTCGCCGTTGTGGATGTCGCCGACCGTCTTCCCGCCGTGGGCGGCGGTCTTGTCGTACAGCTGGACGCCGTTCGACGAGGTGAAGTGCTCGGCCTGCCGGTGGCGGGGCTGGAGCTGCGCCTGGTCGTGGCCGGACAGGGCCGCCTGGCCGCCGCCTCCGCCGTCCGTGTAGGAGGCGTCGATGACCCCGAAGATGTTGGCGTTGGGGTCGTGCCCGCCGTCCATGGTGGTGTCGATCGTGCCGGAGCATCCGTTGACGGTGGTGATGGGGTGCCCGTGACTGTCGTGACCGAGGACGAAGCGGACCTCGACCTTGGAGCAGTCGATCGTGCCGTCCTCGGGATCGGTGACCTTCACCTTGAACGGAACCTTGTCGCCGAAGGTGAACAGCTGCCCGTCACCGGGGAGTTGCAGCTTCACCGTGGGCGCCGTGTTGCCGACCGTCACATGGACGCTGGCCGATCCGGTGCGTCCGGTGGGGTCCTTGGCGGTCACCGTGGCGGTGTAGGTGCCGTTCTTCTTGTAGGTGTACGCGGGGTTGGCGGCCGTGGAGGTTCCGCCGTCGCCGAAGTCCCAGGAGTAGGTCAGCGCGTCGCCGTCGCTGTCCGTGGTGCCCGCGGAGGAGAACTTCACCCTGAGCGGTGCGGTGCCGGAGGTCCGGTCGACCGCCGCCTCGGCGATGGGTGAGCGTCCGCCGGTGGCGTTCTCGATGCGGTACAGCGCGGAGTTCTCGTCGCCGCCGAACCAGGAGAGGCCGTAGTCCAGGACGTACAGCGCCCCGTCGGGGCCGAAGGCCATGTCCATCACCTGGGTGCCGGACCACGGGATGTCGTTGATGGACTGGACGTTGCCGTCACTGTCCTGCTCGATGCGCTTGATCCAGCGCCGTCCGAACTCGCCCGCGAAGAAGTCCCCGTCGTACGCCTCGGGGAACTTCACCGGAGAGTCGAGATCGGCGTCGTAGTGGTAGACGGGTCCGCCCATCGGCGACTCGGAGCCGGAGCCGAACTCGGGCACGGAACCGCCGTCGTACGGGATCCAGGCGGGCTGCGCCGGCGGGAGGTCGACCAGGCCGGTGTTGTGCGGCGAGGTGTTCTTCGGGGCGGCGCAGTCGAAGGCGGCGCCGGAGGTCCGGGTGGCGAAGTCGTAGTCGACGTAAGGGTCGTTGGCGCCGGTGCAGAACGGCCAGCCGAAGTTGCCGGGCCCCGTCACCCGGGCGAACTCGACCTGTCCGGCCGGGCCGCGCTGGGGATCGGCCGCGCCCGCGTCCGGTCCGTAGTCGCCGACGTACAGGATGCCGGTGGCCTGGTCGACGCTGAAGCGGAACGGGTTGCGGAAGCCCATGGCGTAGATCTCGGGGCGGGTCTTGTCCGTGCCCGGTGCGAAGAGGTTGCCCTCCGGAATGGCGTACGAGCCGTCGTCGGCGACCTTGATCCTGAGGATCTTGCCGCGCAGGTCGTTGGTGTTGCCGGAGCTGCGCCGGGCGTCGAACGCCGGGTTGCGGTCGGGGCGCTCGTCGATGGGGGTGTAGCCGTCGGAGGCGAAGGGGTTGGAGTCGTCGCCGGTCGACAGGTACAGGTTGCCCTGGGCGTCGAAGTCGATGTCGCCGCCGACGTGGCAGCACATGCCGCGCGACGTCGTGACGTCGAGGACCTTCTTCTCGCTGCCGAGGTCGAGGGTGCCGTCCTCCTTCAGGACGAAGCGGGACAGCCGGTTCACCCCGTCGAACTTGGCGAAGTCGGCGGCGGTCCCGGTCTCCGGGGCGTCGCCCGCCGGGGTGTCCAGCGGGGGTGCGTAGTAGAGGTAGATCGCCCGGTTCTCGGCGAAGTCCGGGTCGATGCCGACGCCCTGGAGGCCTTCCTCGTCGTGCGAGTAGACGGGGAGGACGCCGGAGATCCTGGTGTTGCCGGCGCTGTCGGTGATCCGGAGCTCGCCGCTGCGCGAGGTGTGGAGCACGCTGCGGTCGGGGAGCACGGCCAGCGACATCGGCTCACCGGTCTCTGCCGCACCCTTGGCGAGGGTGACCTGTTGGAATTCCTCGGCCGCCGCGTCGGTGGCGGCCGCCGAGGACGGTGCCGCAGCGGTGGCCGCGGGCGAGGCGCCCAGGGTGAGCGTGGCCGCGGCGAGCAGACCTCCGGTGAGGAGGGCGAGGGATTTTCGGACGCGGACCCGGGATCTGCTCCCGGCTCCGGTACTGCTTCGGGTGATGAGCACGAGTGTCCTCCGGAGAGTGCCGGTTGTACGGGGCGAGTGCTGCCGTGCCGTGCTGCGCGGGGACTGCCGCGCAGGTCATACGGGGCCGGTGAGGCGCCGGTGACCGAAGGGATGTCATGTACGCGTCTTGGACGGTAGACCGGTTCGTCCGGGACGGAAAGCCCTTACGCGGCGGTCACCTTGAACTTTTTCCCTCGTCAGGACAAAGCGAGGTCAGGGCAGGGCTGAGCGCGGGGCGGCGGGCTCTCTCCCTGCCGCGCCCCGGCCCGGCGACCCTCTGGGCGACCCGTCAGTCGCCGCCCCCGAACGCCGCGTCGAACGAGGCGGACGGCGGATCGAAGTCGTACCGCTTCAGCGTGGCGAGCGCCTCGGGCGCACCCGTCAGCCGGTCCATCCCCGCGTCCTCCCACTCGACGGAGACCGGCCCCTCGTACCCGATGGACCGGAGCATCCGGAAGACGTCCTCCCAGGGCACGTTGCCGTGGCCGGCGGAGACGAAGTCCCAGCCACGCCGCGGGTCACCCCATGGCAGATGGGAGCCGAGCCGCCCGTTGCGGCCGTCCAGGCGCCTGCGGGCCTCCTTGCAGTCCACGTGGTAGATCCGGTCCCGGAAGTCGTACAGGAAGCCCACCGGGTCGAGGTCCTGCCAGACGAAGTGACTGGGGTCGAAGTTCAGCCCGAACGCGGCCCGGTGACCGACGGACTCCAGCGCCCGGTGCGTGGTCCAGTAGTCGTACGCGATCTCACTGGGGTGCACCTCGTGGGCGAACCGCACCCCCTCCGCGTCGAACACGTCCAGGATCGGGTTCCAGCGCTCGGCGAAGTCCTCGTAGCCCCGCTCGATCATGTGCGGCGGAACCGGCGGGAACATCGCGACGAGGTGCCAGATCGAGGAGCCGGTGAAGCCGATGACGGTACGCACCCCGAAGGCCGCGGCCGCGCGGGCGGTGTTCTTCATCTCCTCGGCGGCCCGGCGGCGCACCCCTTCGGGTTCGCCGTCGCCCCAGATCCGGGCCGGCAGGATCCCCTGGTGACGTTCGTCGATCGGATGGTCGCAGACGGCCTGGCCGACGAGATGGTTGGAGACCGCCCAGCACTTCAGACCGTACCGGTCGAGCAGTTTCCGCCGCCCGTCCAGATAGCCGGGGTCGTTCAGAGCCTTGTCGACCTCGAAGTGGTCGCCCCAGCAGGCGAGTTCGAGCCCGTCATAGCCGAAGTCCCGGGCGAGCCGGCAGACCTCCTCCAGGGGCAGGTCGGCCCACTGGCCGGTGAAGAGGGTGAAGGGTCGGGGCATGCGCAGGACCTCCTAGGGCCTGTATTGGGTTGTAGCGCGGGAGAAGGAGCGGGGCTGGGTGCGTGTGATCGCAAGGCGCCGGAGCGCTCTTGCAGCGGAGCTGCCAGGGCGTTTCGGCAACGCCGCGAGCGCGCGTGCCCAGCCCCGCGACGCCGCGGAACAACCCAATACAGGCCCTAGACGGCTACGGGGGTGTGTACGGAGTTCTTCCCGGCGCTCTCCTCCACCGCTGCGAGCACCCGCTGCACCTGCAGTCCGTCGGCGAACGACGGGGTGGGCGCGCTTCCTTCGGCGATCGTGTGGACCAGATCGCGGGCCTGGTGGGCGAAGGTGTGCTCGTAGCCCAGGGCATGGCCCGGCGGCCACCACGCCTCCAGGTACGGATGCAGGGGTTCGGTGACGAGGATGCGCCGGAACCCTGCCGTGGTGGCCGGTTCGGTGTGGTCGTGGAAGGAGAGTTCGTTGAGCCGTTCCAGATCGAAGGCGAGCGAGCCGCGCTCCCCGTTGATCTCCAGCCGTAGCGCGTTCTTCCGCCCGGCCGCCATTCTGGTCGCCTCGAACGAGGCCAGCGCGCCGGAGGCGAGTCGGCCCGTGAACAGGGTCGCGTCGTCGACGGTCACCTCCCCGCGCCCGGCAGCGTCCGCGGTGCCGGACAGTCCGGCCGACCGGCCGACGAGCAGGGGCCGTTCGCGTACGAACGTCTCGCTGACCGCGGAGACCCCGGTCACCGGCTCCCCGGCCAGATACTGGGCCAGGTCGACGATGTGTGCGCCCAGGTCGCCCAGGGCCCCCGAGCCCGCGCGTTCCCGCTCCAGCCGCCAGGTGAGCGGGGATTCGGGATCGACGAGCCAGTCCTGGAGGTAGGTGGCGCGAACATGGCGCAGGGTGCCGATCCGGCCCCCGGCGATCATCTGCCGGGCGTAGGCGATCGCCGGCACCCTGCGGTAGTTGAAGCCCACCATCGCCACCTGGCCGCGCGCGGCCGCGCGCTCGGCGGCCTCGGCCATGGCCTCGGCCTCGGCCACCGTGTTGGCGAGCGGCTTCTCGCACAGCACGTGCTTGCCCGCTTCCAGGGCGGCGATGGCGATCTCGGCGTGGCTGTCGCCGGGCGTGCAGATGTCGACGAGATGCACATCGTCCCGGGCGATCAGGGCGCGCCAGTCGGTCTCCGCCGCCGCCCAGCCGTGGCGGGCCGCCGCCTCGTCGACCGCCGCCCGGTCGCGTCCGCAGATCGCGGCGAGAGCCGGCTTCATCGGCAGTGCGAAGACGTGTCCCGCGGTGCGCCAGCCCTGCGAGTGGGCGGCGCCCATGAACGCGTATCCGACCATGCCGACTCCGAGCGGCGGCGCACTCGTCGTCGGCCGATGCGTCGGCGGGGCCGCGGCCTCCTGATCCGTCTCTTCCCTACGGGCCATCCGGACTTCCTCCTCGTCGGTCGTTCGGTGGGTGCGGCAGGAGGGTCAGCACCCTCCTGCGGGGCGGCTCAGCTGAAGCCCGTGGGCAGGTACTGGTCGATGTTCTCCTTGGTGACCACGGCGGAGTAGAGCGTGAGGCTGGTCGGGATCTCCAGTTCGGCCAGGCCGCCCACCCCCTTGCCCTGGCCGAGGGCCCGGGCCAGGTCGATGGCGGACGCGGCCATGGTCGGCGGGTAGAGGACGGTGGCCTTCAGCACGCTGTCGTCGGCCTTGATGGCGTCCATGGCGGACTTGGCCCCGGCGCCACCGACCATCAGGAACTCGTCGCGCCCCGCCTGCTGGATGGCGCGCAGAGCGCCCACGCCCTGGTCGTCGTCGTGGTTCCACAGGGCGTCGAACTTCTTCTGCGCCTGCAGCAGCTGCGCCATCTTCGCCTGGCCCGACTCGACGGTGAAGTCGGCTGCCTGACGGGCCACCAGTTCGATGTTGGGGTAGTTCTTCAGGGCGTCGGCGAAGCCCTGGCTGCGCTGCTTGGTGAGTTCCAGGTTGTCGATGCCGGCCAGCTCGACGACCTTGGCCTTGGCCTTGTCCTTGAGCTGCTCGCCGATGTACGTACCGGCGTTGAGGCCCATCCCGTAGTTGTCGCCGCCGACCCAGCAGCGGTAGGCCTGCGGGGAGGCGAAGATCCGGTCCAGGTTGACGACGGGGATACCCGCCCTCATGGCTTCCAGGCCGACCTGGGTGAGCGCCTTGCCGTCGGCGGGGAGGATGACGAGGACGTCGACCTTCTTGTTGATGAGGGTCTTGACCTGCCCGATCTGGGCGGCGGTGTCGTTGGAGCCCTCGGTGGTCTCCAGGGTCACATCGGAGTACTTCTTCGCCCGCGCCCTGGCGTTCTCGTTGATCGCGTTGAGCCAGCCGTGGTCGGCCTGCGGTCCCGCGAAGCCGATGGTGACGTGCTTGCCGGGGCTGTCGGCGGCGGCGGGCTGGTCGCTCTGCGCGGTCTGCGACTTCTTGGGCTCGTTGCTGGTGCAGGCGGTGAGGAGGGCGCCCGCGGAGACGGCTGCGGTGCCGAAGAGCAGGCCTCTGCGGCTGGTTTCTGGCATGGCTGTGTAACCCTTCATCCGGTGCGTGAGGTGTCGCGCTGGGGTACGGGGCGGTGGGTGGGCCGGAGTTGCCGCGGCTGCGCCGGGCTCAGGTCTCCCCGTGCGCCGAGGTGCGGCGCTGGACGAGGACGGCGGCGACGATGATCGCGCCCTTGGCGATCTGCTGGACATCGCTCTGCAGATTGTTGAGCGCGAAGATGTTGGTGATGGTGGTGAAGACGAGGACGCCGAGCACGGAGCCGACGATGGTGCCGCGTCCGCCGCTGAGCAGGGTTCCGCCGATGATCGCGGCCGCGATGGCGTCGAGCTCGTAGAGATTGCCGTTGGTGTTCTGTCCCGAACCGGACAGGATGATCAGCATGAAGGCGGCGATGCCGCAGCACAGCCCGGAGAGCAGATAGAGATAGAGCCGCTGTCGCCGTACGTCGATACCGGCCAGCCTGGCCGCCTCCGCGTTGCCGCCGACCGCGACCGTACGCCGACCGAAGGTCGTGCGGTTCAGCACCAGCCAGCCGATGACGGTCACCGCGGCGAACATCATGACCAGGGGCGGGACACCCAGGACGTAGGAGCCGGGCAGTCCCAGGTCGAGGACCGATCGGACGGTCACGATCTGGGTCCTGCCGTCGGTGATCTGGAGGGCGAGACCGCGGGCCGAGGCGAGCATGGCCAGCGTCGCGATGAACGGCACCATCCCGCCGTATGCGATGAGCACGCCGTTGACCAGCCCGGCGCCGAGTCCGACGAGCACGGCGGTGAACAGGATCCCGGCGAAGCCGTACTCCTGGGTGGCGAGCGTGGTCGCCCAGACCGAGGCCAGCGCCACCATCGCCCCGACCGACAGGTCGATGCCGCCACTGGTGATGACGAAGGTCATCCCGACGGTGACGACGCCGATGACGGACGACTGGGTCAGGATCAGCTGGAGGTTCCCGGTGTCCAGGAAGGCGTCGGGCTCGGTGATTCCGCCGACGGCGATCAGTACGGCGAGGACGCCGAGGAGCGAAAGGGTACGGACGTCCGCGCGCGGACCGAAGGTGCGCGCCGGTCCGTCCTTGCTCCGGGGTTCGGCGGCCGGGGCGGGGACGGATCCCTTCTCCGGCCCGCCGTGCTGCGCCGGGGAGACGGGCTGGGTCATGGCGTCGGGCTCCCTTCCATCACGAGGTCGAGTACGCGGTGCTCGTCGAGGTCCCGGGCGTCCGCCGCATGCACGACGCGGCCCTCCCGGAGCACCAGCACCCGGTCGGCGAGGCCGAGGACCTCGGGCACCTCGCTGGAGACGAGCAGGACGGCGAGGCCTTCGTCGGCCAGCCGGCGGATCACGGCGTAGAGCTCGGCGCGGGCGCCGACGTCGACACCGCGGGTGGGTTCGTCGAGCAGCAGGACCCGGCAGCCGCGCAGCAGCCAGCGGGCCAGGACCGCCTTCTGCTGGTTGCCGCCGGAGAGGGTGCGGACGGGCGTGTCCGGGTTGTCGGGGCGCAGGGAGAGCTCGCGGGTCGCGGCGCGGGCCGCCCGGCGTTCGGCCCCGTGGTTCATCCAGCCGGCCCGGGAGAAGCGGGCCATCGAGGAGACCGAGACGTTGCGGGTGACCGATTCGAGCATCAGCAGGGCCTGCGCCTTGCGTTCCTCGGGGGCCAGGCCGATGCCCGCGGCGACGGCGGCTCGGACGCTGCCGGGCCTCAGTCGTCGGCCGGCCACGGTGACCCGCCCGGCGTGCGGCTTGCGGGCACCGTAGACGGTCTCCAGGATCTCGGAGCGTCCCGAACCGACGAGCCCGGCCAGGCCGACGATCTCGCCGGGCCGCAACTCCAGGTCCACCGGCGCGAATTCGCCCTTTCTGGTCAGCCCTTCGACCTTCAGCACCGGCTCCGCCGCCGCCGTTGCCGTGCCGTCCGTGGCGCGCGGCGGGAAGACGTACTCGACGTCGCGACCGGTCATCAGGGCGACGATGTCGCGTGTCGGTGTGGACTTGGCGGGCAGTCCCACGGCCACGGCGCGGCCGTCCTTGAGCACGGTCACCCGGTCGCCCATCCGGCGGATCTCCTCCAGGCGGTGCGATATATAGACGACGGCGACCCCGTCGGCGGTGAGTGCGGCGACGATACGGAAGAGGTTGTCGACCTCGTCGGGGTCGAGTGCGGCGGACGGTTCATCCATCACGATGAGCCGTACGTCGTGCGAGAGGGCTCGCGCCATGGAGACGATCTGCTGCTGGGCGGCGGACAGTTCACCGACCGGACGGGCCGGGTCGATCTCCGGGTGGCCGAGGCGTTTCAGCAGTGCGGCCGCCGCCCTGCGGCCCTCCTGGGTGCGGACGACGAACCGGGCGGTGGTGGGTTCATGGCCGAGGAAGACGTTCTCGGCGACCGACAGGCCCTCGACCAGGTCGAGTTCCTGGTAGATGGTGGCGATGCCCAGGCGCATCGCGGCGATCGGCGACCTGAGGGCGACCGGTTCGCCGCGCCAGGTGATCTCGCCGCCGTCGGGCTGGTGGGCCCCGGCGAGCACCTTGATGAGGGTGGACTTGCCGGCGCCGTTCTGTCCGAGGAGACAGTGGACTTCGCCGGCCCGGACCTCCAGGTCCACCCCGGCGAGGGCGCGGACTCCGGGGAACGATTTGGTGATCCCGGACATGGTGAGCAGGGCTGGTTCTGGTGCCATCACGATCCCCTCGGCACATGGGGTCTCCCCTGCTCCGGCGCAGCCGGGAGCCTGGGGAAGGCCGGTGAGCGGACAGGGTTGTGCCAGGTGCGCTGGTGCGGGTGTTCTCGGCAGTCCCGGATGCCGGGGGATGCCGGGTCTCGTGGGTGGGGTGTGTGCCGTGCGCGGCCGGCCCGCGGATCAGACCGGTGAGAACAGGTGGTCGCTGATGAGCCGTGCGGCGCCGATGATTCCGGCGGCCGGCCCCAACTCGCCCAGCACGATGGGAAGGTTTCCGGTGGCCAGCGGCAGCGACTGCCGGTAGACCTGGGTCCGGACGCTGGCGAGGAGGGTGTGGCCGAGGCCGGTCACCCCGCCGCCGATCACCACCAGTCCGGGGTTGAAGAAGCTGACGAGTCCCGCGATGACCTGGCCGACGCGGTTGCCGCCTTCGCGGATCAGGTCGAGCGAGGTGGCGTCCCCGGCGGCCGCCGCGGCGGCCACGTCGACCGCGGTGAGCTTTCCGGCCGCCGCCAGCCGGGCCGCGAGCTCCGCCGACCGGCCGTCCCGCGCCGCGTCCTCGGCGTCGCGGGCGAGCGCGGCACCGCTGAAGTGGGCTTCCAGACAGCCCCGGTTGCCGCAGGCGCAGGGGCGCCCTTCGGGTGCGACCTGGATGTGGCCGATATCCCCGGCGCTGCCCGTCGTCCCCCGGTGGACCTCACCGCCGACGACGATGCCGCAGCCGATACCCGTACCGATCTTGACGCAGAGGAAGTCGCCCACGGAGCGGGCGACGCCCGCGTGCTGCTCCCCCATCGCCATCAGGTTCACATCGTTGTCGACCATCACGGGGCAACCCAGTTCCTGGCTGAGCGCCTCGCGGACCGGGAAGCCGTCCCAGCCGGGCATGATCGGCGGTGCGACCGGTACCCCTTCGGGGAAGCGGACCGGTCCCGGTACGCCGATGCCGGCGCCATCCAGGCCCTCGGCGATTCCGGAGGCCCGGAGTTCGGCCGCCATGGACAGCACCTGCTCGAAGACGGCGACGGGCCCTTCGCGTACGTCCATGGGGTGGTTGAGGTGTCCCAGAACCTCCAACTCGGGGTTGGTGACGGCCACATCGACGGATGTGGCCCCGATGTCGACGCCGAGGAAGCGCAGTTGCGGGGCGAGCCTGATGTTGTGCGAGCGACGTCCTCCGCGGGATGCGGCAAGTCCGTCGGCCACCACGAGTCCGGTCTCCAGCAGCCTGTCGACCTCGACGGCGAGCTTGGAGCGGGAGAGATCGACCTCGTCCCCCAGCTGCGCCCGTGAGTGCGGCCCGCCGTCGCGCAACAGCCGGAGCAGTCGCGCCTGATGTGCGTTCGCGGGTCGTGCCGTCATGCGTCTCACGCGCCCCTCCCGCCACATCGGCCTGTCCGTCGGGCTTTCGAGGGGAACGTAGCAGCGGATGCCGGGGCTGGGAAGAAGTTGCACAGGATTCCGCTACGACTTTCTCCACGCCGAGGACAAAGCCGTCCGGCTGGGCCACCAAAACATGGACTGACCGCCACATTCCGAACCCAGGACCTCGGCGCCGGTCCAGGGACGGACGCGCCCCGGGCGGGCCGCGGCCCCGATCGCGCCGCCGCTCAGGGGCAGCGGATCACCTGACCCGCGTACGAGAGATTGCCTCCGAAGCCGAAGAGCAGCGCCGGCTCTCCGCTGTGGACCTCGCCGCGTTCCACGAGCTTGGACAGAGCCATGGGGATGGACGCCGCGGAGGTGTTGCCGGAGTCCACGACATCCCGGGCGACGACGGCGTTGACCGCGCCGATCTTCCTGGCGACCGGTTCGATGATCCTCAGATTGGCCTGGTGCAGCACCACCGCGGCCAGGTCCTCGGGGCCGATCCCGGCCTTCTCGCACACCTTGCGCGCGATGGGCGGCAACTGTGTCGTGGCCCATCGGTACACCGACTGCCCCTCCTGCGCGAAGCGCGGGGGCGTCCCCTCGATCCGTACCGCGTTTCCCATCCCGGGCACCGAACCCCACAGCACCGGGCCGATTCCGGGCTGGTCACCGCCGCCCGGGTCCGCGACGACGACCGCCGCACCCGCCCCGTCACCGACCAGGACACAGGTGCTGCGGTCGGTCCAGTCCGCCACGTCCCCCATCTTGTCGGCGCCGATGACGAGGACGCGCGCCGCCGCACCCGCCCTGACCGCATGGTCGGCAGTGGCGAGGGCATGCGTGAAACCGGAACAGACGACATTGATGTCCATCACCGCGGGCGACCCCATGCCCAGCCGGGCGGCGACCCGCGCCGACATGCTGGGCGAACGGTCGATCGCGGTGGATGTGGCGACGAGCACCAGGTCGACGTCGGCGGGCTGCAGCCCCGCCGCCGCAAGCGCCTTGGCCCCCGCCTGGGCGGCCAGCTCGTCCACCGGCTCGTCAGGGCCTCCGATGCGACGGGTCCTGATGCCGACACGGCTGGTGATCCACGCGTCGCTGGTGTCCACCATGGCCGCCAGATCGTCGTTGGTGAGCTCCTTGGCGGGCTGATAGTGGCCGAGAGCCACGACTCGTGAACCGGTCATGTCCAGGTTCCCCTCACTACATATGGGCAGGAACGACCCAGTCTTGGTCGCTACCACCCGGTACGGGGACACGGGATCCCACAGGAATCGCCTCCGGACATTGGAGGCTCGGCCGCAACCCCGCGCAGCGGCGCCATGCGTGCCGTCCCCCACCGGCGCCGGTACGCGTACCGCGGCATCGGCTGCGACGTCGCCCCTCGGGTACCGGACACCTCGCGTACCGGACAATGAGACCGTCGAGTGCCGCCGTTGCCTGCTGCGGCACCGGTCACCGCCGTATCAAGGGCCGGTCCGGCTTCCACCACGTACAGAATCGGGTTCAACCGCTATGGGACGGGTCACCGAGCGCCGCCGCACCATCCGTATCCGGGACGGGGCCGTCTCCACGCGTCCCGACACCCTCGTCGCCGAGGAACCCCTGGAGATCCGGCTGAACGGCAAGCCGCTCGCCATCACGATGCGCACGCCGGGCGACGACTTCGCGCTGGCGGCGGGCTTCCTGGTGAGCGAGGGCGTGATCGGCGACGGCTCCGATGTGCAGTCCATCGTGTACTGCGCCGGGGCCACGGCGGACGGCGTCAACACGTACAACGTGGTGGATGTGAGGCTCTCGCCCGGTGTGGTGGTTCCCGACATCACACTCGAGCGCAATGTGTACACCACGTCCTCCTGCGGGATCTGCGGCAAGGCCGGGCTCGACGCGGTGCGCACCACGACCCGGCACCCGGTCGCCGACACTCCCCCACTGCGGGTCGAGCCCGCGCTGCTCTCCGCTCTCCCCGACCGGCTGCGCGCCCAGCAGCAGGTCTTCGACCGGACCGGGGGTCTGCACGCGGCGGCGCTGTTCTCCGAGGCGGGCGAGCTGCTCGACGTCCGGGAGGACGTCGGCCGGCACAACGCGGTGGACAAGCTGGTCGGCCGGGCCGTGACCGACCACCGGCTGCCGCTGTCCCGGGCGATTCTGCTGGTGTCGGGCCGAGCCTCGTTCGAGCTGGTCCAGAAGGCCGTGATGGCCGGGATCCCGATGCTCGCCTCGGTCTCGGCACCGTCGTCCCTCGCCGTCGACCTGGCGGCCGAGACCGGACTGACACTGGTCGGTTTCCTCCGGGGGCCCTCCATGAACGTGTACGCGGGCGAACACCGCATCGCCCTTCAGGCCCCGGCCGTCCGGGGCTGAGGCGTCCCGCCCCTCCGGCCGGGGCGACACTCAGCCCACCGCTGCGGGCTCCGGTGACACCGCGCCGTTCTCCCGGCTCTCCTCCAGCGGATCACGCGAGCGGCGCCTGGCGATCACCGCGCACACCATCAGCTGCATCTGGTGGAAGAGCATGAGCGGCAGGACGGCGAGGGATGCCTGCGCCCCGAACAGCACACTGGCCATCGGCAGCCCGGACGCCAGGCTCTTCTTCGAACCGGCGAACTGGATGGCGATCCGGTCCTCCCGGCCGAAGCCGAGCCGCTTCGCCCCGTACCAGGTCAGCGCCAGCATCAGGGCGAGCAGCAGCGCCTCGGCACCGAGCAGCGCACCGAGCCTGGCCGGGGTGACCTGGTGCCAGATGCCCGCGACCATGCCCTCGCTGAACGCCGTGTAGACCACGAGCAGGATCGAGCCACGGTCGACGTAGCCGAGGACCTTCCTGTGCCGGGTGATGAAGCCGCCGACCCAGCGGCGCAGCAGTTGCCCGGCGACGAACGGCAGCAGCAGCTGGACCACGATCCTCAGCAGTGCGCCGGCCGAGAACCCGCCCCCGTCGTTGCCCAGCAGTGCGGCGGCGAGCAGCGGGGTGAGGAAGATCCCGGCGATCGAGGAGAAGGAACCCGCACAGATGGCGGCGGGGACGTTGCCGCGGGCGATGGAGGTGAAGGCGATCGAGGACTGGATGGTCGAGGGGACGAGGCAGAGGAAGAGGAAACCGCTGTAGAGCTGGGGCGTCAGTACATACGGCACCAGTCCCTTCCCCGCCAGGCCGAGCAGCGGGAACACGACGAAGGTGCAGGCGAGGACCGTGAGGTGCAGCCGCCAGTGCGTGAGGCCGTCGAGCACCTGGTCGGTGGAGAGGCGGGCCCCGTACAGAAAGAAGAGGAGGGCGACGGCTCCCGTCGAGGCGCCGCCCGCCACCTCTGCCGCGCTGCCCGACGCGGGCAGGAGCGTAGCGAGCACGACCGTGCCGATCAGCGCGAGGATGTACGGGTCCAGCGGAAGCCAGGACGGCAGCTTGGGGGTGCGGCGGCTCATGTGCTCCACGTGTTCTCTCTGGTTCCGGTCGTGCCTGCTCCATCCTGCTCCCCCACACCGCGAACCGGGACAGCCGGGGCCTGATCCCGCCCGGCCCCGCCCCGCGGCCGGACCGGCTCCCACCTGCCGCGCGACACCTGCGCGTCCCTCCGCGGGGAGTGACGGCACCGTACAGATCCGGTGGAGATTCCGGTGCAGGCCTCTTGCGTCATGGTTCCAGCCATGCCCGGACCCGGTCGGTCTGGCCGGATTTCCGTGGAAGAGCTGTGCCTGTGCCGCGTTGTCCACCGTGCCGAGGCCCTCCCGCCACGCCGTCCGGTGGGGTAGCGTCACGGCGCCGTACGGAGCACCACAAGGAGCAGGTCATTGCGCGAGTTCACGGTCCCGCCCATGGCATCCGCGCCCCTTGTGGGCGGACTGGCCGATGTGGTGTTCAGCCATGCCGAAGAGGATCCGGACCGGGTCGCACTCGGCCACAAGGACGCGAGCGGACACTGGCGGGAAGTCACCTCGGCCGGGTTCCGCGACGAGGTGCTGGCACTCGCCAGGGGACTGATCGCGCACGGCGTCAGGTTCGGTGACCGGGTGGCTCTGATGTCGCGCACGTGCTACGAGTGGACACTCTTCGACTTCGCTCTGTGGGCGGTCGGCGCGCAGTCCGTGCCGGTCTATCCGACGTCCTCGGCCGAGCAGGTCCTCTGGATGCTGCACGATGCCGAGGTGTCCGCCATCGTGGTCGAGCACGAGGACCATGCGATGACGATCGCTTCGGTGATCGACCGGCTGCCGCAGCTCAAGCGGCTCTGGCAGTTGGACGCCGACGCGGTGACCGAACTCGTCGAGGCGGGCACCCACGTCGAGAGCGAGGTGGTGCACCGCCACCGACGCGCGGTGACCCCCGAGTCGGTGGCGACCGTCATCTACTCCTCGGGAACGACGGGCCGCCCCAAGGGCTGTGTGATCACGCACGCCAACCTGATGTTCGAGGCGGACACCATGGCCTCCCGGTGGGAGTCGGTCTTCCGCTCCAGACCGGGCGACGAGGCCGCGACCCTGCTCTTCCTCCCCCTGGCGCACGTCTTCGGCCGCATGGTCGAGGTGGCGGCAGTCCGCGGCCGGGTGAAACTGGGCCATCAGCCGGATCTGTCGGCGAAGGCCCTGATGCCGGACCTGGTCTCGTTCCGGCCGACCTTCGTCCTGGCGGTGCCGTACATCTTCGAGAAGGTCTTCCACACGGCCCGGCGCAAGGCCGAACGGGAGGGCCGGGTCGGGCCGTTCGACAAGGCCGTGGACATCGCGGTGAAGTACGCCGAGGCAATGGAGGCACGGGCGTTCGGCACCGGTCCCGGGCCGTCCGCCGGGCTGCGGATGCAACACCAGCTCTACAACAAGGTCGTGTACCGGAAGGTGCGCGAGGCGATGGGCGGCCGTATGCGGCACGCCATGTCGGGCGGTTCGGCGATGGAGCGGCGGCTCGGGCTGTTCTTCGAGGGCGCCGGCATCACGGTGTACGAGGGGTACGGGCTGACCGAGTCGACCGCGGCGGCCACCGCCAATCCGCCCGAGCGGCCCCGGTACGGCACGGTCGGACAGCCGATCCCCGGCACGACCGTGCACATCGCCGAGGACGGCGAGGTGTGGGTGCACGGCGGGAACGTGTTCTCGGGGTATCTCGGCAACCCGCAGGCCACCGCCGCGGTGCTGCACGACGGCTGGCTGGCCACCGGGGACCTGGGCGCGCTCGACGAGGACGGCTATCTGACGATCACCGGGCGGAAGAAGGAGATCCTGGTGACGTCGGGCGGCAAGAGTGTCTCGCCGACCGGTCTGGAGGAGCGGGTGCGGGCGCATCCGCTGATCGCGCAGTGCCTCGTGGTCGGCAACGACCGGCCCTACATCGCCGCGCTGATCACGGTCGACCAGGAGGCGGTGGACCACTGGCTCTCCCTGCAGAACCTGCCACCGATGCGACCGGAGGACCTGGTGCGCGATCCCGGCCTGGAGAAGGAGGTACGACGTGCGGTGGTCGCCGCCAACACCGCGGTGTCGCAGGCCGAGTCGATCCGTACGTTCCGGATTCTGGCGCATCCCTTCGACGAGGAGCACGGTCTGCTCACACCGTCCCTGAAGCTGAAGCGCAAGGCGATCGAGGCGGCGTACGCGGCGGAGGTCGACGCGCTGTACCGCTGAGGCGACGCCGCGCCCCGGCGGCACGGCGTCACCGCGAACGGGGCCGGCACGTGTGGGCCACCGGCGCGTCGGGGAATGCAGGGGTGCCGCTTGATCGTTGTGCAGGTCGGCATCAACCGACGACCCAAGGATCGCCCCCTCGTGAACAAGGTCCCCACGATCACCCTCAACAACGGCATCGAGATGCCTCAGCTCGGTTTCGGTGTCTGGCAGGTGCCGGACGCCGAGGCCACGAAGGCCGTCGCGACAGCCATCGAGGCCGGCTACCGGAGCATCGACACCGCCGCGATCTACGAGAACGAAGAAGGCACCGGCCGGGCCATCGCCGACTCCGGTGTCGCCCGCGAGGAACTCTTCGTCACGACGAAGCTGTGGAACTCTGACCAGGGGTACGACTCGACCCTGCGCGCCTTCGACGCCTCCCTCGACAAGCTGGGCCTGGACCATGTCGATCTGTACCTGATCCACTGGCCGGTGCCGGCCAAGGACGCCTACGTCGACACGTACAAGGCCTTGGAAAAGATCTACTCCGATGGACGTGCGCGGGCCATCGGCGTCTCGAACTTCCTGCCCGAGCACCTGGAGCGCCTGCTCGGCGAGACCTCCGTGGTCCCGGTGATCAACCAGATCGAGCTCCACCCCCAGCTCCAGCAGGCCGCATCGCGCGCCTTCCACGCCCAGCACGGCATCGCGACCGAGGCCTGGTCGCCGCTCGGCCAGGGCAGGGGCCTGCTGGACGTCCCGGCGATCGTCGCCATCGCCCAGAAGCACGGCCGCACACCGGCCCAGGTGGTGCTCCGCTGGCACATCCAGACCGGCAATGTGGTGATTCCGAAGTCCGTGACGCCGTCCCGGATCGTGGAGAATCTCGATGTGTTCGGCTTCGAACTGGACACCGACGACCTGGCCGCGTTCGCCGCCCTCGACGAGGGCAGGCGCCTGGGACCGAACCCGGGCGAGTTCAACGTCGGCGCCTGAGCCGTACGGCCGGCTCGATGCCTGAGCCGGGCCACCGCTGACGTGTACTGGACGGGCACGGCGTGGCCTGCCCGGACGGTTTCCTCAGCGGGTTCGTCCTCGGAAACGACCGGCGACCGCACAACACTCGGTGCGCTCGTCCCGCAGGGGTGGCTCCGGCTCCCCCGGCCAGTGGCGGCAGGGGGAACCGGAGCCCGGCACCCGGATGGGTCAAGCCGTTCCGTGGGCATTCGATCGCCCGGACGGTGGCGCCGACGGGTTCGCGGCCCAGAGCCTGGCCGGGTTACCGGCGGCCGGGTCGTGGGCGGCGTCTGCCGCGCCGGCGCCACGTTCTGCCGTCCCGGTCGCCGGGTCCCGCCAGGGCTCGGAGGCCGCGTACGGCGCGGCTGTTCCAGCCGGGCTGGCAGCGCCCCGCCGTACCGCTCTACTATGGCGAGGCAGAAGTACCCAGACTGGAACCCCGGCCCGATTCCGGCGGGCCGGGGTTCTACGTCAGGCGGGTGAGTCGTTCACCAGCCTTGTGTGCGGTGCCAGGTCACCGACCATCGTGAGGATGTTCGGTCACTTGTCTCCGTAGCCGCCCTCGTCGCCGCCACCGTAGCCGCCCTCGTCCTCGCCACCGTAGCCACCTTCCTCGCCGCCGTAGCCGCCGCCGTGGTGACGCTCGATCACGCGGAAGCTGCCGACCACGCCGTTGCGGACCTTCACGCCGCCCTTGACACGGCCCGGGTGAACGCCATCGCTGGAGCTCCACGGCCCGACAACCGCGAGCGGGGCGCCGTTGTCGCAGGTCGCGCCACGGAAGACCTCGACGGTCTTGCGGCTGTCGTTGCGGATGTTGAGGGTCTTGGAGCCGAGGCCGCTGACCACCGTCACGCAGCCGAGGCCGTCGGCAGTGTAGGTGCGCTCGTTGATCTGGATGCGGCCCTTGAAGTAGTGCCGCTTGCGCTCCTTGTGCTCCCTGTTGTTGCCCTTGTTGCCCTTCTCGTAGCCACCCTTGCCCTCGTTGCCCTTGCCCTCGTTACCCCTGCCCTCTTCACCATTGCCGGTGTCGCCAGTGAGAGCCGAAACGGGGGCGGCTGCCTGCTGCTGGACAACCGGGGCAGCTTGGGCCGGCTCCGTGGAGGCGGCCGAGGCGTACGTGATGCCGGTGGCGGCCAGAGCCGCGGCTGCCGCAAGTGCGGCGGTAACGCCTGTGGAACGCGTAACCATGTCACTTCTCCTGTCTCAGACAGATCGGCCGAGCAGCCGACCCGAGATTGAACGTACTGAGGGCCCACAAAGCTGTCATATCGGACACATTGAAGGGTCGGCACCCTAGGCGCCGATCGAGGTACACGCGACACCCGAATGCCATTTCCCGATAATCTGACAAGCTGTCAATCACCCTTATTTAAAGGCTCATTACTGTCTCTTTAGCCTGTCCAGGCGACTTGCTCATCACCGCTCACTCCTCGCGGCAGCGTGTCTTCGTTGACACGTCGCGGAACGGACTTGCGGGCCACTGCTCCGGCCCTCTGCCATCCATCGGCCCATCAGCCGTGACCTGCAGGAATCCGGCGATGAGGCGCGACGACGAAGTCCGTCCGCCACCGCCGGGAATCCGGCGGTGGCGGACGGACTTCGCATCCGGAGGGCTGTCTCCGGGGTGGGGCGCGCGGCCCGGTGCAAGGCGGCGCCCACCGGGCCGCGCCCCTGGATCAGGGGCCCCGGTGCACGGGGATCGCGGTGCGGGTCAGCGGTCAGCCCCGTCGGGCCAGGTGCACCGTACGGGCCGTCAGCAGGAAGAGATCGGGGCGGTGGTGCAGGCCGGCCGGATCCTCGGGATCGAGCAGCCGGTCCAGGACGGCGACGTCCTCGGCCGACAGAGAGGGGGCCAGCATCTCTCGTCGGCGGGCGAACTCGGCGATGACGTGGTCACGGGCCGGGCCGTCGAGCGGCGCCGGAAGGTCCAGCAGGAAGCTGCGGGTGCCCTGCGGGTCCAGACCCACCGCGGTGAACAGGGCGTTCCAGTCCTCGGTCTCCCGCCTCGTGCCGGGCAGGGACGCCCGCATGTCCTGGAACCAGTCCGCAGTGATCGCGTCGAGCCTGGCCTCCAGGCCCGGTCGTCCCATCCCGATGTCGCGCGGGAGCTGACGGGCCGGCAGCCCGCCCTCGACCAGCGCGAGCGTTCCACCAGGAGCCAGCAGTGCGCCAAGCCCGGCGAGGGCCGCGCGCTGGTCACCCACGTGATGCAGAGCGTTGCCCACCCAGATCAGATCCGCTTCCCCCAACACGGAGAGACCGTCGGGCATCTCGGCCTGCCGGGTGCGGACCCGGTCTCCGAGACCAAGCCGCTGCGCGCGGGCCCGGGTGCGTTCCAGGAGTGCCGGAGTGCCGTCGACGGCGACGACCTCCGCCTCGGGGAACACCTCGGCAAGCAGGCAGGTGATCACGCCGGGGCCACTGCCGATGTCGAGGACCCTGCCCACCCTCGGGGCCGTGGGGAGGGCGGCGACCCAACGGGCCGCCTCCTCGTACTGCGGGCGGCTGAGCTCGGCTTCCCGCTCCAGCAGCGGGCCCATGACGTCCCAGTCGAATGCGGTGGTGTCGTGGTGATGGCCTGGAGCGCCGCCGTGGTGATGGGCGTGAGCGGTGCCGTGGTGATGACCTGGGGAGGTGTCGTGCTGATCGCTGTCGGCTGCTTCGTGCCGGTGGCCGGGGTCGTTGTGCTGGCTCATGGGGACAGCCTCACCACACAGCAGTTGCGGCGACAAGCGTTGTTGCCGTTCCGGCAACCCGCCGCGCGTCGGGCCGGGGCGTTCGGCGGATCGGCAGTTCGCCGCCGAGCCGGTGGCCCGCTGCCCTCTGCCCTCTGCCCTCTGCCCTCTGCCGGGCCGGTGTACCGCGTTCATGACTCCCGGCGGGGAGGGAGCCATGAACGGGATCCGGTTACCTCACGCCGTGCCCGGGGGCGATCGCCGCCACCCGCGTGGCCAGGCGCAGATCGTGCTCGGTGACGACATGACCGGCGTCATGAGTGTTCACGGACAGGCTGACGGTGTTGTAGCCGAGGGTCAGATCGGAGTGGTGGTTCAACTCGTCCTGGATCTGGGCGACATGCACGGTCAGTCCGACGGCGGCGAAGTGCGTGTGGAGCCGGTAGGTGCAGGTGATCCGGTTCCCCTCCAGCGACCACCCGGGCAGATCGCCCAGGCGCTCCTCGATCTCCTCCTGCGACAACGGTGCGGCAGGCATGGTGCGACTCCCTCGTGAGCGTTCGGTTCCGGTCGGCGGTGCCGGTGACGTTACGGTCTGGATGCGGCGGCTGTCGCGCCTGACACGGAGGTGGTGTGTCGCCGCACAGCCGGTGGGAGCAGCGCCGTATCAGTCGGCCGGAGCCGGCACGGAGTACGCCGGAATCGGTGCGCCGCCTGACCTTCGTCGGGACGTTCCCGCCCGCCGGCCGGGCTACCGTCGGCCGTCCTCGGTGCCTGCCGCACCGGCGTGGTGGAGCACGGAGCTGAGTACCAGTCCGGCGCCGCGTACCACTGTGGTCGCCGGGTCGTCGGGGAGACGGACCGGAACCGAGAGCCCGGCCGCGACCCGGTGGGTGATGTCGGAGCGGGCGGCGCCGCCCCCGGCCAGCAACGGGCCTCTGCGCAGGGCTCCCAGGACGGCGCCGTTCCGGTCCTGCCTCCGCATCTCGTCGACCATGTCCACGACGGTGCGTACGACGGTGGTGGGTGGCTCCAGGGGGGCCAGATCGGTCAGCCCGGTCTCGGCCTGACGGGCGTCGCGGACCTGTCCGTCGACGAGGAGGGTCACCTCGGTCAGCTCGGCGCCGATGTCGACGACGAGCAGCGGGCCGCCGTTCCGGGGGCCGGCGCACGCGGCGGCGGCCCGCGCGCTGTCCAGGGCGATGACGGTCGTCGGCCCGAGTGCGGTGATCAGCTCGCGGGCCGCGGCGCGGTGCCCGGCCCCCGCCAGGACGGGGAGACTGAGGACGACCACGGCACCGGTGCGGTCGGCGCCCAGTGCCCGGTCGGCGATACGGTCGAGCATCCGGCCGCAGGTGACCGGGTCGACGATCCGCCCCCGGCGGACCGGTCCGCCCGGCCCCGGTCCGGCGTTGGCGTCGGCGGCGTCGCAGGTGTCCGTGTCGGGCAGGACGCCGAGTCCGGGCATCCAGGCACGGGTCCGGGAGCTGCCGAGGTCGAGGGCGAGGCCCCGGGTGACACCCCGGTACTCCCGGAGGCCGGACCGGCCGAGTCGCGGACCGGCGTGCGACACCCGCATGGCTCCTCCCCCCGGCCTGTCGAAGCGGCCGTTGGCGCACCCATCGCCCCGCTGAAAGCGTGGCGTGATCGAGCCCTCACTATGCAATAGAGAGGCAAAGAAAGCCACTCCCGGGCAGGATCGAAGGGCGGCGGTCCCTAGAAACCGCTGAGACGCCCCGCCCCTCACCTGTTTTCTGCTGCGGCTGGGAGCTACGGCAGGTAGGCGGCGATCAGTTCGGCGAACTCGTCGGGAGCGGCGATCCGGACCCCGAGGTCCTCGGCCTTGGTCCGCTTCGATCCGGCCTTCTCGCCGGCGACCAGGAGTGTGGTGCGCTTGGAGACACTGGACGAGGACTTCCCACCGGCTCGTTCGATCAGCTCGTTCATCTCGTTCCGGGACAGTGTCTCCAGCACCCCGGTCATCGCGCCGGTGACCACGACGGTCATCCCGTCCAGGGGCAGGCCCTCGGTCCGCTCCCCGTCCGCGGCGGGCGTGTCCTCGGCACCCGGCTCCGGCGGAGGCGTCGCACCGGGTTCCGTCATGTTGACCCCGGCCGCCACCAGCTTCTCGATCAGCGGGGCCAGCTCCGCCAGCTCCGCGACGACGCTCGCCGCCTTCTCCTTGCCGATGCCGTCGACCCGCTGGAGCTCTTCGGCGTCGGCGGCCCTGATGCGGTCCATGTCCGCGAAGTACCGGGCGATCCGCCGGGACATGGAGCGCCCGGTGCCGCGTACTCCGAGGGCGCAGAAGACCCGGGAGAGCGGCTGGGTGCGGGCGGTCTCGATGGCGGCCAGGAGGTTGTCGGTGCTGGTCTCCCCCATCCGTTCCAGGCCGAGCAGCTGCGCGCGGTCGAGGGTGAAGAGGTCGGCGAAGTCGGCCACCAGGCCGGCGTCGACGAGCTGGACGACCCGGGTGGCGCCGAGGCCCTCGATGTCGAGCTGATCGCGGCCCGCCGCGTAAGAGATGGAGGCGACGAGGCGGCAGTCGCGTCCCCGGACGCAGCGCCAGCGCTGTTCACTGGTGTCGATCTCGGAGCCGCACTGCGGGCAGGCCTCGGGGAAGACGATGGGCTTCTCGTCCCCCGTACGCAGATGGGCGACGGGCGCCTCGATACGGGGGATGATGTCGCCCGCCTTGTAGACCATCACGCGGTCGCCCAGGCGCAGATCCCGGCGGGTGATGTCGGCAGGGTTGTGGAGGGTGGCGTAGCTGACGGTCGAGCCGTCGATCTCGACCGGTTCCAGCACGGCGCGCGGTGCGATGATGCCGGTCCTGCCCACGTTCCACTCGACGCCGAGGAGCCGGGTGACCTTCTCGACGGCCGGGAGCTTGTAGGCGATGGCCCAGCGCGGCGCCCTGGTCCCCGACCCGGCCTCGCGCTGGTCGGCGGCGAGATCGGCCTTGATCACGATGCCGTCGATACCGAACGGCAACGACGCGCGCAGGGAGGCCACTTCCTCGACCCGGGCCTGGACCTCCTCGACGGTGGTGACGGTGCGCGGCGCCACATCCGTGTCCGCCGCGGTGTGCACGCCGAGCGCCGCGGCGTACTCCAGGACCTTGCTGTGCGGGAGCTCGGCGAGGGTGTCGGTCAGTGCTCCGGAGTCGGGCAGCGGCAGCGCGCCGTAGGCGAAGAAGGTCATCTCCACCGTGTACGCCCGGTCCTTGGCCCGGAGGGTGCCCGCCGCACCGTTCCTCGGGTTGGCGAAGGGGGTGCCGCCGTGTTCGGTGCGCACGGTGTTGGCCTGCTCGAACTGCTCGGTGGTCATGAGGATCTCGCCGCGCATCTCGATCGTCACCGGCTCGGCGAGCTGCTCGGGCAGGCCGAGAACGGTGCCGATCGCATGCGAGACGTCCTCGCCGGCGGTGCCGTCGCCCCGGGTGATCAGCTGTTCCAGCCGGCCCGCGCGGTAGCGGGCGGCGACGGCCAGGCCGTCGAGCTTCGGCTCCACGCTCCACGCGGCGACGGGCCGGCCGAGCCTGCGCTCCAGCGACGCCGTCCAGGTGACGAACTGCTCGGCGGAGAAGACGTTGTCCAGGGACAGCATCGGTGCCGTGTGCGGTATGTCCCCGCTCGCTGCGCCGCCCGCGACCTTGCCGGTGGGGGACGCGTCCAGGATCTCCTGCGGGTGCTGGAGCTCATAGGCGGCGATGCCTCGCACCAGGCGGTCGTACGCATCGTCGTCGAGCGTGCTCTCGCCCGCGGCGTAGTACGCGGCGGCGGCCCGCGCCGCTTCCTCGACCGCGGCGGCGTAGGCGGCGGTATCGGCGAGCACAACAGCTGAGTTCGTCATGGCCCCCATCCTGCCGCCCACCACTGACAATGCCGTCCTGCCCGGGCCGATGACGCTCAGCCCGCCGTCCTGCCCGGGCCGACGGCGCTCAGCCCGCCGCCCGGAACGTCCCGTCCGTGTCGTCCGCCTCGTCCGCGCCACCTGCCGCGCTCGTCGGCACGGCCAACGGGATCTGCGGTCCCGTGCTCTCCCGCAGCCAGCGCCGCAGCACCGCGTGCACCTGCTCGGCCCCCACCAGTTCCTCACCCTGTCCCACCGGAGCCGGCAGATCGGCCGGCCACAGCAGGAACGGCCGGGACTGCTCGCCGCCCAGACCGCCGTGCGAGCCGATCTGTTCCTCGAAGGCATGCACACCGCCCGTGGACCGGTCGTACATCGAGTTGACCATGATGTCGGCGACGTGCGGAAACGTGTCGGTGCGGCGCACCGCGGCCGCCGCGCCCGGACCGAAGGGGGCCAGCGGGCCCTCCCCGTCCGTCAGTTCCGACAGCGGGATCTCCGCGCCGTCGCGGCCCAGCACGAGCGATCCGTGCCGTTCGCTGCGGACCAGCAGGAATCCGATGCCGGGGTGGTTGGCGAGGGTGCCCAGCAGCGCGGGACGGCTGCGGTCCAGCTGTTCTCGCGAGGCGCGCCCCTCGATGTCGGGGAAGGAGATCAGCCCGAGGTTGCCGGAGGCGAGGACGACCGGGTCGGACGGCTTGGCGCGGTGTTCCGCCTCGCCCTCCTCTGCCGGCCTGCGGTGCAGGGCGATCCGCACCGCGTCGCGCGCCTCCGAGCCGCTGCGGGTGCGCTGCGCCCGGCGGGGTACGGGGAGCCCGCAGCCCGCCCGTACCAGGTCCTTGAGCGTGAGTCCGTAGGCCCCGGCGAAGGTCTCCCCCGGGCTCTGTCCGTGGTCGGAGAGCAGCACGATCCGGTACCTGCGCGGGGTGTGTTCGGCGCTCTTGACGATCAGGGCGAGCGAGCGGTCCAGCCGTGCGAGCACCTTCTGCGCGTCGCGGCTGTTCGGTCCGGAGTGGTGCGCCACCTCGTCGTACGCGACCAGGTCGGCGTAGACGGCGGTGCGTCCGGCGAACATGTCGCCGATCACGGCGGTGACCACGACGTCGCGTTCGACGACGGTCGCGAAGGCCCGGATGAAGGGGTAGAGACCGCCGCGCTTGATCCGGGGCGTGTCCTTGCGTATCCGTGCCCGGGTCGACTGGCCTATCTCACGGCAGACCTCGGCGGCGAACGAGAGCGCGGTGCGGACGGCGTTGGCCGGATCGGCGAAGTAGGCGAAGTACCCGGCGCGGGAGCGGCGGCCCTTGCCGAGCCGGGCCGCCATGGACAGCACGAGCGCCAGTTGGTCGGCGCCGCCGCTGAAGAGGTTGCCGCGGCTGGCGCCGTCGAGGGTGAGCAGGCCGCCGTCGTGGGTGCGTGCGATGGCGCGGCGCTGGAGTTCGATGGCGCTCGCGGGGCGGCTGGAGACCATGACTTCGCCGGTCTCCTTCTCGTACCAGCGGAAGGCGGGGACGTCGTGGTTGCTGCCGTGCAGGATGCCGAGCTGACTGGCGCCGGTCTGGCTGGACCAGTCGGTGCGCCACGGGGTGAGCCGGTGGCTCTCCTCGGCGAGCCAGTGCGCGACGGTCGGCATCAGGCCGGATGCGGCGGCCCGTGCGAGCACGTCGTGGCCGACGCCGTCGAGCTGGATGAAGACGGTGCCCGGGGGTCCGCTGCGCCTGCTGCCCGCCCCGCTGCGCCGACGGCGGCGGTCGGCGAGCCGTGAGAGCCGGCGCCGGTAGGCGTTGTCGTCACGGACGGCGAGTGCGGTGGAGGTCGCGGAGGCCACGGCCGACATCGCGGCCGCGACGACGACCGCGGTCTCGGGATTGGCGGCGCCGCGTCCGTCCGGTATGAGCCGCAGGGCGACCAGCAGCAGTGAGCCGTTCAGGAAGAAGACGAGCATCCCGAGGACGAGGGCGGGCACGATCAGCAGGGCCCGCACCAGGACCGGCCAGACGAGTGCGGAGAGCAGGCCGAATGCTCCGGCGCCCCACGCCGCGGTGAAGGCGATCTTGGTGATGCTGTCGCCGTCGTCCGACTGGAGCTGGAAGTCCGGCAGCAGCCCGGCGAGCACCAGCATCGTGAGCGTCGAGACCGCCCACACCACCACCACTCGCATCAGGGCGTTTCCGGCTGTTCGCCATCGCCCGTCACCCACGCCGCTCCACCTCACGTCCGGGCCCCGCCGTTCCGGGCCCACCCCAGCTTTTCACAGGGAGCGACCGAACACGGGCAGCCGGGGCTGCGGGCCGGTCAGCAGCCGTCGTATCCGGCGGTCGGCATGGAGAGCCTGCGGTGCACGCTCGCCTTGGTACGGGCGTCGTACCGCGGCTCGTCCAGTCCCGCGATCTCCAGTCCCACGCCGCGCCGCTCGCACTCCGCGGCGAACTCGGGCACCGAGGTGAGGGCCCGTGCCAGCACCCGGTCGTTGGCGGCGACGAAGAGCTGGACGGCGCCGCTGTCGACATCCGTCCACAGGGCGTGGTGGTCGGGCCGCAGTCCGTAGAAACGCAGCTGCCGGGTGACGACGTACCCCTTGTCGGTGGCCCAGCGGGCACACATCTCCTGCTGGCTCCGGGTGTCCACGAGGAAGGGGTCGCTGTCCAGCTCTTCGAGTGGTGTGAGACTGGCGATGGCCGCCACCCGTACGTCCGTTGCGTCCCCCATGGGCGGCCCCTCCGTGCGCGGTGTAGGGGGGCCGACCCTACCCCTCCTGGTCCCGCGCAAAAAGGCGCATGTCGGGACGTGAGGAGCACGGAGGACGGACGCGAACGCGCGTGCGCCCCCGAACCGGGACGGAACCGGACGAGGGCGCTCGCGGAAGGGGGTCAGAGCGAGGTCATGACGTGCTTGATGCGGGTGTAGTCCTCGAAGCCGTACGCGGAGAGGTCCTTGCCGTAGCCGGACTTCTTGAACCCGCCGTGCGGCATCTCGGCGACCAGTGCCATGTGGGTGTTGATCCACACGCAGCCGAAGTCGAGGCTCCGGGACATCCGCATGGCCCGTGCGTGGTCCTTGGTCCACACCGAGGAGGCGAGGGCGTACTCGACGCCGTTGGCGTACTCGACCGCCTGGGCCTCGTCGGTGAACTTCTGGACGGTGATGACCGGCCCGAAGACCTCGTTCTGGACGATCTCGTCGTCCTGCTTCAGACCGGAGACGACGGTCGGGGCGTAGAAGTAGCCCTTCTCACCGACCCGGTGGCCGCCCGCCACGATCTCGGCGTGGGCGGGGAGGCGGTCGATGAAGCCGCTGACCTGCTTCAGCTGGTTGGCATTGTTGAGCGGGCCGTACAGCACGTCCTCGTCGTCCGGCAGACCCGTCTTCGTCTCGGCGGCGGCCTTGGCGAAGGCGGCGACGAACGCGTCGTGGACGGACTCGTGGACCAGGACCCGGGTGGCGGCCGTGCAGTCCTGACCCGCATTGAAGAAGCCGCCGACGATCAGGTCCTCGACCGCCTTCTCCAGGTCCGCGTCCTCGAAGATCACCGCGGGGGCCTTGCCGCCGAGCTCCAGGTGGACCCGCTTGACGTCCTTGGCCGCGCTCTGGGCGACCTGGATGCCGGCCCGGACCGAGCCGGTGATGGAGGCCATCGCCGGGGTCGGGTGCTCGACCATCGCACGGCCGGTCTCCCGGTCGCCGCAGATCACGTTGAAGATGCCGCGGGGAAGCCCCAGCTCCTCCAGCACACCGCCGATGATCTCGGCGATCAGCACCGTGGAGGCCGGGGTGGTGTCGGACGGCTTGAGCACGACGGCGTTCCCCGCGGCGAGCGCCGGGGCGAACTTCCACACGGCCATCAGCAGCGGGTAGTTCCACGGCGCGACCTGCGCGCAGACACCGACCGGCTCGCGCCGGATGATCGACGTCATCCCCTCCATGTACTCCCCGGCCGAGCGGCCCTCGAGCATCCGCGCGGCGCCCGCGAAGAAGCGGACCTGGTCGATCGCCGGGGCCACCTCCTCGCTGAGGGTGAGGTGGAGCGGCTTTCCGGTGTCACGGCTCTCGGCGGCCACCAGTTCCTCGGCCCGCGCCTCCATCGCGTCGGCGATCTTCAGCAGAGTCCGCTGCCGTACGGAGGGGGTGGTGTCCCGCCAGACGGGGAACGCGGCGGCGGCTGCGGCCATCGCCGCGTCGACGTCCGCGTCACCGGAGAGCGGGGAGGTCGCGTAGACCTCGCCGGTGCAGGGGTCCACGACATCGAGGGTGCGGCCGTCCGATGCGTCCGTGAAGGCGCCGTCGATGTAGTTACGGAAGATGGTGCTCATGGAACCGGTCTTTCTCGGGGTCGGGCGGCGGTGCGGGGGTACGCGCGGTCAGGCGGCCGTACGGGCGGACAGGTGCTCGTGGACCGCGGGCCAGCTCCCGTCGGCGGCACGGACGAAGACGATGGTCTCCCGCTCGTGGACGGTCTCCTCGCCGGCCCGCGTGGCGACCGTGGTCTCCACGTCGTGGCTGAAGACGGCCGTACTGCCGTAGTGCTGGATCAGCTGTCCGGTCGAGGTGCAGCGCACGACGCGGAAGTCGTCCTCGGCCACCCACTGCTGCCACAGGGTGCGGTACTCGGCGGTCGAGCCGAGCCGCTGCGGGGTGGAGTGGAAGACGAACGTGGCGTCCGGCGCGAAGGAGCCGAAGTAGTCGTCGAGGCGCCCCTCGCCGAAGGCGGCGATCAGTGCGTCGGCGGCAGCCCGGACCTCCTGGACCTCACGGGTCTCCTGGGCCTCCTGGGTGTCCGGGGCGGGAGTGGTGCTCATGTACGGCTCCTGGTGCTGGTGGGGGTGGGGCAGTCCGGGGCTCAGACCGCGGCGGTCGGCTCCGTGGCGAGGGTCTCCTCGTCCGGGCCGCCGACGATCGGCGGAACCGGCCGGTCCGACGAGCCGACGAGACGCGGGCCCTGAGGGCCGTACACCCCGCGCGGCTCGGGGAACACCGTGAGCAGGCCGAGGTAGAGCACGGCCGCGAGGGCGAGGCCGATCGGCAGGGAGACGTCCACGCCGTTCGCGACGTTGCCGAACGGGCCGACGAACTGGCCGGGCAGGTTGGTGAAGAGCAGCGCCACACCGGCGGACACGAACCAGGTGCAGATCCCGCGCCAGTTCCAGCCGTGGCTGAACCAGTAGCGGCCACCGGTCTGGCGCCGGTTGAAGACCTGGAGGGCGTCCGCGTCGTACCAGCCGCGCCGGGTGACGTAGCCGAGGGTCATCACGACCATCCACGGAGCGGTGCAGGTGATGATCAGCGTCGCGAAGGTGGAGATGGACTGGGTGAGGTTGAGCGCGAAGCGGCCGATGAAGATGAAGGCGATCGACAGGGCACCGATGAGGAACGTCGACTGCACACGGCTCAGGCGGGTGAAGACGCTGGAGACGTCGAGGCCGGTGCCGTACAGCGCGGTCGTACCGGTGGACAGGCCGCCGATCAGGGCGATCAGGCAGAGCGGCAGGAAGTACCAGCCGGGCGAGATGGCGAGCAGCCCGCCGACGTAGTTGGGCGCGTCCGGGTCGACGTACGGGGCGGCCTTGGTGGCGATGATCGAGGCGGTGGCCAGGCCGAAGACGAACGGCAGCAGGGTGGCCATCTGGGCGAGGAAGGCGGCGCCCATCACCCGGCGACGGGGCGTCTCGGCGGGGATGTAGCGGGACCAGTCGCCGAGGAAGGCACCGAAGGAGACCGGGTTGGACAGCACGATCAGCGCGGAGCCGATGAACGACGGCCAGAACAGCGGGTCGGCGGTCGAGGCGAAGGCGCCCGCGTAGCCGGCGTCGAAGTCTCCGGCGAAGGCGAAGATGCCGAGGACGAACAGGGCCGAGGCGGCGACCACCGCGATCTTGTTCACCATCAGCATGAAGCGGAAGCCGTAGACGCAGACCACCAGGACGAGCCCGGCGAAGATCGCGTAGGCGATGCCGTAGCTGACATCGGACTCGGGGAGGTCGACGAGCCGGTGGGCACCGCCGACGAGTGCGTCACCCGAGGACCACACCGAGATCGAGAAGAACGCGACCGCGGTGAGCAGGGAGAGGAACGAACCGACGATCCTGCCGTGCACACCCAGGTGAGCGGAGGAGGAGACGGCGTTGTTGGTGCCGTTGGTCGGGCCGAACAGCGACATCGGGGCGAGCAGCAGCGCACCGGCGACGAGGCCGAGCACGGTCGCCGCGAGCCCCTGCCAGAAGGAGAGCCCGAACAGGATCGGGAAAGCGCCCAGCACGCAGGTCGCGAAGGTGTTGGCACCGCCGAAGGCGAGGCGGAACAGGTCGATCGGACGAGCGGTGCGGTCGGCGTCGGGAATCCGCTCTACACCATTGGTCTCGATTTCGGTGATCGATGCAGTCACGGGCGCTTCACCTCTTGTTCATGGGGACATTCCCGTTCATGGGGGATGGTCCCACAGTCTGTGGTCCGGAACCGTGGCCGACAATTGTGCAGACCACAGAGCACTACGCTGTTGTGTGTGGCTGTCAACAAACTCACCGTCGAGGATCTCCTCTCCTTCCCCGCTCTGCAGCTCTCCGTGAAGGCCGGCAGCAGCGGTCTGGGACGCTCCGTTTCCTGGGCGCACGCCAGCGAACTCGCCGATCCGACGCCCTGGCTGCTGGGCGCCGAGGTGATCATGACGACCGGCCTGGCGGTCCCGCGGACCGCCGCCGCGCAGCGGGCCTACCTGGAGCGGCTCGACGACGCCGGTGTCTCCGCGCTCGCCCTGTCCGCGCAGTTGCACATGCCGCCGCTGCACGACGCGTTCTTCCGGGCGGCCGACGAGCGCGGCTTCCCGGTGCTGGAGGTCCCGCTCGCCGTCCCGTTCATCGCGGTCTCCCAGGAGGTGGCCGCCGCGGTCCAGGAGGACGCCAGGCACCGTCTCGGGGCCCAGCTCCAGGTCTTCGGCTCGTTGCGCTGGCTGGTCGCCGAGGACCTCGACACGCCGACGCTGCTGCGCCGTCTGGAACGTCTCTCCGGTTACGACGTGTATCTGTGCACGCCCCAGGGACGCCCCCTGCTGCCCGGAGTGCCGGCGCCGGAGCCGGGAGTGCTGCCCTCCTCCGCGGAGGCTCCGCCGACCGTGCCCGGCGGCTTCGTGCTGCCCGTGCCGGCGCCCGGCGGCCCGGCGGGGTTCCTCGTCGCGTACGAGCGGGAAGGGGCCCAGCCGGCCGGGCTCGCCGTCGTCCAGCACATCGCCACCGTCGCGGCGCTGCGGGTCGCGATGGTGCGCAACGAACGCGAGACACTGCGCCGCGAGGGGGCCGAGACACTGGCCGAGCTCCTTCAGGAGGTGCTCGATCCGGAGGCGGCCCGGCGCCGGCTGGCCCGCCATGCGATCGAGGGCGACACCGTGCTGATCGTGGTGCGGCAGGCCACGGACGAGGCGCTGCTGCGCTGCCTCCAGGACCACCCGCATCTGTTGCTCACCTGGGGTACGGACCGCTATGTCCTGGGCGCCCCGGAGCTGGCCACGGAGATCGGCGAACTGCCGGACGTGGCGGCCGGGATGAGCCGCCCCTTCCAGCCGGGTGCCGCCCTGCGGGTGGCCCAGCGCGAGGCGCTCTGGGCGGTCTCGAAGGCCGTCGAGTCGGGCCGTTCCGTGGTCCGGTACGGCGAGGACTCCCTGGGACGCTGGCTGCCCGACGAACCGGCCGTGCTGAGCGCGCTGGTCGAGCATGTGCTGGGCGAGGTCCTGCGCTACGACGAGACCCACGACTCACAGCTGCTGGTCTCGGTGCGCACCTGGATGGAGCGGGACCGCCGTACGGAGACGGCGGCGGCCGCGCTCCACATCCACCCCAACACCCTGGCGTACCGGCTGCGCCGCTTCGGCGCGCTGGCCGGGCGTGACATGGCGTCGACGGGCGCCCTGGCGGAGGTCTGGCTGGCCATCCAGGCGGCCGGTGCCCTCGGACTCACCGACTGAGAGTGACCGTCCCCGGCGTGACCGGCTCACCCGATCCGGGGACAGCCCTTAGGCTCGATGCCGTAACCGAAGACACCGGAACAAGGAACCCGGGAACGAGGAGGCGCCGCGTGCCGGTGGAAGTCACCTGGTGGGGTCATGCCACGTGCACGATCGAGGACTCCGGGATCCGGGTACTGACCGATCCGCTCTTCGTACGGCGCTTCGCGCATCTGCGCCGCCGCCGCGGGGCGCTGCCCGGCCCCGAGGCCGCGGTCGCCGATGTGGTGCTCGTCTCGCATCTGCACTCCGACCATCTGCATCTGCCGTCGCTGGCCCGGCTCGCCCCCGGCACCCGGCTGGTCGTCCCGGTGGGCGCGGTGCGCTCGGTGCCGCGGCTTCGGGCGATGGGCTCGGCGCACGGCCTGCGGATCACCGAGGTGGCGGCGGGCGACACGGTCCGGATCGGCGAGGTGCGGATCCGCGCGGTTCCCGCCCTGCACGACGGCAGGCGCCTGCCGATGGGTCCGCACCGCTCCCCCGCGCTCGGTTATGTGGTCGAGGGCGAGGCGCGGACGTACTTCGCCGGGGACACCGGCCTCTTCGACGAGATGGCCCAGGCGGTCGGCCCGGTGGATGTGGCGCTGCTGCCGGTGGGCGGCTGGGGACCGAATCTGGGGCACAGCCATCTGGACCCGGGCCGGGCGAGCCAGGCGCTGGCCCGGCTGGCGCCGCGGTCGGCCGTTCCGGTGCACTACGGCACGTACTGGCCGATCGGCATGGACGGGGTCAGGCCGCACGAGTTCCACTCGCCCGGTGACGAGTTCGTCCGCAAGGCGGCGCTGCTGGCGCCGGAGGTGGCGGTGCACCGTCTGTCCCACGGCGAACGTGTGCGGCCGGAGGCCGCCGCGTGATCCAGGAGGTCGTGAGACAACTGCCCCCGGAGTCGACGCAGCAGGCGGTCGGATACCCGTCCCTGTTCCTGTTGGTGTCGCTGGGCTCGCTGGTACCGGTGGTGCCCACGGGGGCGCTGGTGAGTTCGGCCGCGGTGGTGGCGCTGCATCAGTCGTCGCCGTTCTCGCTGCTGATCGTCTTCGGGGTGGCGTCGGCCGCGGCGTTCCTCGGCGACATCTGCCTGTACTGGCTTGGCCGGCGCGGTGTGGCGTCGAAGAACGGTTCGAAGTGGCTGCGGGCGATCAGCGACCGGGCGGCTCCGGAACGGCTGGCGCAGGCGCAGCGGAAGCTGGACGAGAACGGCGGGGTGGTGCTGGTCCTGTCGAGGCTGGTGCCGGCGGGGCGGATTCCGGTGATGCTGGCCTGTCTGCTGGGCAGGATGCCGCTGCGCCGGTTCGCCCGCGGGGATGTGCCGGCGTGTCTGGCCTGGGCGGCGACGTACCAGTTGATCGGCATCCTGGGCGGTTCGCTCTTCCCGGAACCGTGGGAGGGGGTCGTCGCGGCGGTGGGGCTGACCCTGCTGATCAGCGGGTCGCCCGCGGTGTGGCGCAGGATGCGGGCCCGGTTCGGTCACTGATCACGCGACGCGGGTCAGCCGCCGAGCGGGCGCGGTTCCGGTTCCGGTTCCAGGACGCGGGAGCCGCCGATCGGCAGGTCCCAGAGCCGCTCACGCGGGTGTCCGGCCTGCTGCCAGGCGGTACGCAGCCGGGTCAGCGGTTCGAGGACCGGCTCCGCCGAGAGGAGGAAGGTGGCCCAGTGCATCGGCGCCATCGCACGGGCACCGAGGTCCTGGTACGCCTGCACGGCCTCTTCCGGATCGGTGTGCACGTCCCCGAGCCACCAGCGCGGTTCGTAGGCCCCGATCGGCATGAGGGTCAGGTCGATGCCGGGGTACCGGCGGCCGATCTCGCCGAACCAGTGCCCGTACCCGGTGTCGCCGGCGAAGTGGATCCGCTGTCCGTCGCGGCCGGCGGTGCCGATGATCCAGCCGCCCCACAGGGAGCGGCAGGTGTCGGTGAGGGTCCGCTTGGACCAGTGGTGGGCGGGCACGAAGTCGAAGCGGACGCCGCGCAGCTGCGCCGATTCCCACCAGTCGAGTTCGGTGACGCAGGTGAAGCGGCGGCGACGGCACCAGCGGCCGAGCCCGGCGGGGACGAACATCGGGGTGTCCCTGGGCAGTCTGCGCAGGGTGGGGGCGTCGAGATGGTCGTAGTGGTTGTGGCTGATCACGACGGCGTCGATGGGCGGCAGGTCCTCCCAGCGGACGCCGACCGGGGTGATCCTGGCCGGGGTGCCCAGGATGCGGCGGGACCAGACCGGGTCGGTGAGGATGGTCAGCCCGCCGGTGCGCACGATCCAGCTGGCGTGTCCGGCCCAGGTCACGGACGTGGTGCCGGCCGGGGTGTCGGGCAGGGGTTCGGGGGCGTACGGGAGCCGATGTATGCCGCGCAGCCCCTCGGCGCCGGGCCGCAGGGCGCGATCGCGCACCAAGCGCGACAGGTTCATGACACTCGGTAGCGGCACGGTGAGCCGGTCGGTGAAACTCTTGGGC
Organism: Streptomyces sp. NPDC052052; assembly: GCF_040680455.1. Classification (NCBI taxonomy): domain Bacteria; kingdom Bacillati; phylum Actinomycetota; class Actinomycetes; order Kitasatosporales; family Streptomycetaceae; genus Streptomyces; species Streptomyces sp. NPDC052052. The sequence goes on from NZ_JBFAWU010000009.1 coordinate 190,085, forward strand.
CAGAGCCGGACCTCGCCGAGCGGACGCGGTGCGACGACCTCGCCGTGCGGGTACGGGTACGGGTGCGCGGGCGCGGTCCCGGTGCCGGGGCACTCTTCCGTCATCGAGAGACTCCCGTCTCGGAGCTCGGACCATATATGTCCGGGTTCATCGCAATTCGTCAAGGGCTGCACCGAACATGCTCAGGGCTCGCGCCACATGCGGCAATTCGAGGGGTTTCGCCGCGGCGAGGGAGGCCAGTTGCTGTTCCGGCGTGGACCCGAGGAGCGTTCCCGTACCCAGCCGCACGCGCAGCGCCCCCAGTTCGTCGCCGAACCGGTGACCGCCGGGCGCCGGGGCGCCGAGACGCTCCGTCAGGTACTCCTCCAGTTCCAGGGAGTCCGTGACGCCTCGGCTCGCGAGGCGGGCCCTGAGCGGTCCGAGGTCGGCGTAGAGATGGCGACCGGCCTGCGGGGGCCTGGCCAGCGCGCCCGCCGAGAGGACCGCGCGGTGGGCCGCCGCCGCGACCTGCGCCTGGAGCGCGGCCGACCGGCGGACCCGGTCCGTGACGGCAGCCGGTTCACGCAGCACATGGGCGGCGGTCGCGGCGACCGGACCCGCGACGTGCGCGCCGAGCGCGGTGAGGACGTCGAGCGTACGGGCCCGACGCGTCGCCGCCCGCTCGGTGTCCGGGAACCGGGCGACCGCGACCGGCCAGGCGGACGGCGCCAGGGCACCGGCGAGGTCGCAGACGACGGTGACGTCGTCGGGGAACATCTCGGCCGGGCTGAGCAGGACCGTGTCGCGCGGCCGGTGCAGGGTGTCGCGCCAGGTCTCGTCGCTGACGATGTGCAGGCCTTCGCCGACCGCGGCCTCGCAGGCCTCGCTCACGAGTTCCGGCGGGGCGACGGTGGCGGTCGGGTCGTCGACGACGGAGACCAGCAGCAACCGGGGCCTGCCACCCTCGGCCCGCACTCTGCGCACGGTCTCCAGCAGGGCGTACGGGTCGGGCACTCCGCCGCATTCGGCGGGGGTCGGCACGGGGTAGGCGGGCCGGCCGAGCAACCGGGCCTGCGGGATCCAGGTGGCCGCGCAGGGGCGCGGCATGAGCACGTCGCCGCCATGGGCGGCGAGCAGTGCGAGCAGCAGCGGCGGGGCGCCCGGAGCGGCAACGACGTTCTCCGGGCTGCCGTGCAGTCCGCGCCGTGCCCAGTAGCCCGTCGCGGCCTCGCGCAGGGCACCGCCGCCACCCATCGGTTCGGGCACGCCGCGGGCGGCCGCGGCGGCGAGCACCTCGGCCGACTCGGGCAGGACGGGCAGACCTGGATCCAGGGCGGGCGGCCCGTACCGGACGGGGCCGTGGCCCTCCTGCGCACGACCCGCACCGTGCACGGTCCGCCCGGTCTGCTCCCGCGCCATCCGGGCCTCCTTCGCCGCCGCCCCGTCGCGTGGGCCGTCGCCCCGCGCCCAGGCCCCTTTATACGAGGGTTCGTCCGGCCGCGCCCGCTCAACCGGACCGCCCGGGGACGCGCCCGCGACGCGGCGGGGCCGCCCGGGAGGCCGAACGGGTGACGAGATCGCGCCCGGGCCGGCCGGTGCGCTCGCACCCCCTGGTATCGCACGGCGGGGCGCGGGTATGCGCTGTCCCATGTCCGCACCACGACGAAGCCCGTTCACCGCCCCCTCGCCCAGCACACTGCGCAGCCGACTGCACCGCCTCGACCTCGCCGTGTTCCGCAGCCTGGCCCACCGGAACTGGCCGGCCGCTCAGCCGGTGCTCCCACGGCTCAGCCGCAGCGCCGATCACGGGCTGCTGTGGTTCGCGACCGCCGCGGGGCTGGCCGTGCTGGGCGGCAACGCCCGTGCCCGGCGGGCCGCCCTGCGCGGGACCGCCTCACTGGCCCTGGCATCGGCCGTCATCAACACCCTCGGCAAGGGTGCGGTGCGCAGGGAGCGTCCGCTGCTGGACATCGTGCCGGTCATGCGCCAGCTCAAGCGCCAGCCGTTCACCACGTCCTTCCCCTCCGGGCACGCCGCGTCCGCCGCGGCCTTCGCCACCGGCGTCGCGCTGGAATCGAAGGGCTGGGGCGCGGCCGTCGCGCCGCTCGCCCTGTCCGTTGCCGCCTCCCGCGTGTACACCGGAGTCCACTACCCGAGTGATGTGCTGGCCGGTGCGGCACTCGGAGCGGGGGCCGCGTTCGCACTGCGGGGGGTCGTGCCGACCCGTGGACAGCTTCCGGCACCGGGTGGCCGGCGCGGCCGCGCACCGGCCCTGCCGGGCGGCCGGGGACTGGTGGTCGTCGTCAACCGCGCGTCGGGCACGGCAACCGCGACAGCCGACCTGGTCCGGGACGCGCTGCCGGGCGCCGAGGTCGTGGAGTGCGCCCCCGAGGACGTGTCGGCCGCGCTGGAGGAGGCGGCGGGACGGGGCCGGGCGCTGGGGGTCTGCGGTGGGGACGGCACCGTCAACGGGGCCGCGGCGGTCGCCGCCGCGCACGGTCTGCCGCTCGCCGTCTTCCCCGGTGGGACGATGAACCACTTCGCGTACGACCTGGGCATCGAGACCATCGACGACGTGTGCACCGCGCTGACGGCCGGTGATGCGGTGCAGGTGGACCTCGGCCGCTTCCGGCCCGGTCCGGAGGGACCCGGGGGCCCGGACGGCCACTTCCTCAACGCGTTGAGTCTGGGCGTCTACCCGGAACTCGTACGGACCCGTGAGCACTGGACACCGCGGATCGGCAGTTGGCCGGCCGGCCTGGTCGCGGCCTGGGAGGCGCTGCGCGGCCAACGTCCGCTGGAGATCGGACTGGAGGGGCGGCGGCGCCCGCTGTGGCTGCTGTTCGTGGGCAACGGACTGTTCCAACCGGTGGGTCCGGCGCCCGGCCGTCGGCACGATCTCGCGGACGGTCTGCTGGACGTACGGGTGGTGCACGGCGGACGCACCCCTGGCGCACGACTGCTGCTGTCCGCCGTCGCGGGACCGCTGACCCGCTCCCCCGTGCACGCGGCAGGGCAGCGACGGACGATGCGCATCACCGGGCTGAAGCCCGGCACACCGTATGCGTACGACGGTGAGGTGGCCTACAGCCAGGAGGAGTTGACGGTCGACAAGCTCCCCAGGGCGCTGACGGTGTACTGCCCGATGACATGAGGTCCATATAGCAAGACGCATATCTCATGATGCGGAATCAGGGCGTAGCGTGGCCCCACCGGTCGGCGCGACCGGGCCGATCCGCGAGAGAGGAACCACGGCCATGCCGAAAGAGACCGCCGTGTACACCCACGGCCATCACGAGTCGGTACTGCGCTCGCACCGCTGGCGCACCGCAGCCAACTCGGCGGCCTATCTGATCGAGGGGCTCCGTCCCGGTATGAGCGTGCTGGACGTCGGCTGCGGGCCCGGCACCATCACCGCGGATCTGGCCGCACTGGTCGCCCCCGGCCGGGTGACCGGCATCGACACCTCCCGGGAGATCCTGGACCAGGCGGCCGATGTCGTGACCGAACGCGGCCTGGACAACGTCGAGTTCACCACCGGAGACGTCAACTCCCTGGACTTCCCCGACGACTCCTTCGATGTCGTCCATGCCCATCAGGTGCTCCAGCACGTGGGTGACCCGGTGCAGGCACTGCGCGAGATGCGACGCGTCTGCCGTCCCGGCGGGATCGTCGCGGCCCGCGACAGCGACTACGCGGCGATGACCTGGTATCCGGAGATCCCGGGCATGGACGCCTGGCAGAACCTGTACGGCCGGGTCGCCCGCGCCAACGGCGGGGAGCCGGACGCGGGACGCCGACTGCTCTCCTGGGCGCTGCGGGCCGGGTTCACCGACATCACCCCGACCGCCGCCAGCTGGTGTTACGCCACGCCCGAGAGCCGCGCCTGGTGGAGCGGACTGTGGGCGGACCGCACGGTGGGATCGGCCTACGCGGAGCGGGCTGTGAACGGTGGTCAGGCGAGCACCGAGGAGCTGACCGCGATCGCCGCGGCCTGGCGCGCGTGGGGCACCCACGAGGACGCCTGGTTCATGGTCCCGCACGGTGAGGTGCTCTGCCGGGCCTGAGTACCGCCAACTACCCTTGCGCGCATGGACATTCTGGGAACCACGCTCCGCATCTGCGTCGACGACCTCGACACCGCGGCGGCCTTCTACGAGGACCTCACGGGCAGTTCGGCGCTGCGCTTCGAGCGCGGCGGTGTCTCGGTCGCCGCGGTCAGCTGCTTCCTGCTGATGAGTGGCCCGGAATCGGAGCTGGAGATCCTGCGCAAGGTGACGGCGACGATCGCGGTCAAGGACGTCGACGAGGCCCATGCCTCGCTCACCCGGGTCGGCGCCCGGATCCTGGCGGGGCCGGTGCCGACACCGGCGGGCCGCAATCTGATCGCGATACATCCGGACGGTTCCGTCTTCGAGTACGTCGACCGGAGGGCGGCCGCCTGAACCGCGCCCCCGGCCCGTATCACCCGCCCCGCGCCCACCGAGCCGAGGCGCGGGCCGGGCGCCGTCGTCAATCCCTCGGACGCATCCGGTAGTTGTAGCGGGCGGGCAACGGCTCGTCGGTGAGCTCGGCCCACACCTCGTCCAGGATCTCCGCACCCTCGCGCAGATCCGCGACCTCGAAGCCCTCGTCGAACACGGCCCGGGCGGCCCCCCGTTCCCCTTCGGCGATCAGCAGCCGGGCCTCCAGCAGGCGGAAACGACCGCGCCCCTGGACCACCGACCCCAGGGCGGCCCACACCGCTCGCGCCGCCTCGGGACGCTTCGCGGCCAGCAGGGCCTCCATCGCCTCGCGGCCGAGCGCCGCCGTGACGGGCACCCAGGCGTCACCGTCGTCGTCGCGTTCCGCGCACAGGCCGTCGAACGCCTCGGCGTAGAGATCGGCCGCCCGGTCGCGCTGGCCGCTCTCCCCGGCCGCGACGGCGAGGCAGCGCAGCAGCGGCCAGCGCGACGGGGCGATCGCCAGCCCGCGTTCCCAGCTGCGGACCGCCTGGGCGCGGTCGCCGGCGTGCCACTGGGCGACACCGAGGTGGTACTCCGTGAGCGGGTCGGCGGAAGCGGTCTCCAGCATGTCGCGCCAGTACGGGGAGACCAGGGAGGGCCCGGGCCACGTCACCTCGCGCGGTTCGGGGAGGACACCCTGGTCCAGCAACTCCAGCCAGGGCGCCTGCTGTTCGCCGAGGGTCGACGCGTCGAACGGGGTGCCGGGAAGCCGGTGGGCGCCGCGCCGGACCTCGAGGGCGCCCCAGCCGGAACCGGTGGCGAGCGACTCGACCGGCTCGGTGTCGGCGTGCGGGCGCCAGGCCTCGTACGCCGCGTCGACATCGACGCGCGGCAGGGCGGTGGCGAGGCGGTGCTCGACCTCGGCCCGGGCCGCGGCCCAGTCGCCGCCGTGCACGGCAGTGGGGTCGGCGCTCAGCGGCCCGTACGCCTCCAACCAGCTGAACTCCGCGCCCGGTTCCAGCGGAACGTGTTCCAGCTGGGTACGAGCGAGTCCGGCCTGGATCTCGGCGTAGCCGGTGGTGCCGGGCTCGGTGAGCCAGTCCTGCCAGCGTCGGCCGCCCGGGCCGCTGCCCCACAGGAACAGCTTCCGGCCACGCAGCAGATCGGTCGACGTCTGGACGAGCCCGTGGCCGCCCTCGTCGAGGGAGGCGATCCAGCGGCGGGCGCCGTCGGGCACCTCGTAGAAGTAGTCGGCGGGGAACTCGCTGCGCAGCGGGTAGGTGCGGTCGACGCCGTCGGTCCCGGGGACGGGGACCCGGGTCAGGGTCCGCTCGTAGCCGAAGTGCCAGGCCTCGTCGGCCGGGGCCAGCACACGGGTGCGCTCGCCCTCGGGGACGGCGATGTTGGACCACCAGTAGACCGGGACGGTGTGTTCGTGCGGGTTGCGTATCCGCACCCCGACGTGGAGGAAGTCGGAGTCCTCGGGCAGCCAGAGATCCACCTGGAACGGCAGGTCGCGCAGCCGCTCCCACTCCCAGAGGCGGAGCATCTCACCGCCGTCGGGTGCGGGCACCCGCGCGGCGTGCACCGGCGCGCAGGACAGTGTGGAGTGGCCTGTGGCACCGATGTTCCACTCGATGCCGCCGGAGAACCAGGCGCCGTTGAGCGCGAAGTCGGCGGGCTGCAGGACGGGGTTGGTGTAGAGGAGTTCGCGCCCCGTCGGCTTGTGGTGGAGGGAGTGGACGCGCCCGCCGAGTCCGGGCAGGACGGTGGCCCGCAGCCGGTCGTCCTCGATGACGATCGCGTCCACCGCGGTGGGGGTGCGTGCGCGTCCGTAGCCGTCGAGCATGCGGACCGGCAGCACCGTGGCCAGGGGCGCGTAGCCGATCTGGCGCGCCATGTCGCGTGGCAGCGCGGCCCGGTCGCGGTCGTCGACGACATGCATCTCGTCGAGCGGGCGCAGCGCGGGCAGCGGGTTCTCCGGGCCCAGTGGTGCGGCGGGCATGTTCAGTACGGTACGGCGTACGGTCGTGGCCAAGGCAACCTCGCTCCCTCACACGGGCCGCCGCAGGTCCGGGCGCCCCCGACGACCATGGAACACGCTGGACAGTGGCCCGGCCAGGGGCACTGCCCTCCGACTTCGGCAGAAGAGCCGGAATTCACCGGCAGACAGCCCGGGGCCACCGCTCGGGCGATATTCGGATGCGCTCCGCCCCCGCCTCCGTATCCTTGGCCCTCGACGGTTCACGAGCGACGGGCGGAGCAGGACACACGATGAGCACGCAGCACACCTACCGCGTGATCGTGCGCGGCACCTGGGACGGTCTGACGGACGAGGCACGCGCCCGGCTGCTGTCCGAGGTGGACGAGCACGGTCTGACCGCGATGCGGTTCACCGAGGAGGGCTCGCTGACGTACGACCGTGTGCTCAAGCACTTCAGCTTCCGGTTCGTGGTCGTGTCGGACGCCGAGGACGGCGAGGAGATGGCGGCGGCGATCGCCGAGGACCGGGCCGAGGCCCTGCTGCGGGAGCAGGGATACGGCCATGGCGCCCTGCGGTCCACCGTGACGGACCTGGACACCATGAAGATCAACTACAAGGGGTAGTGGGGGCGGCGGCGAGGTGACACCGCGCAGGTGGTTGCCACAGGCGCCCTGATCAGGGACTTCCCACCTTTCGGCGCAGTCATCGGCTGACCGGTTTGCACACCGGATCATCCCCGGAAGTTCCTCCGACAGAGCCGAAGTCCGGGGCGCCGACCAGCTCGACCAGGCCGGTCATCGCGTCTCGGTACTCGGCGTCCCACCCGGTGGAACCAGCAGGTGCGCTATACCTCGCGCCACCGCGGCGATCTGGGCGTCGGATGCCTCCAGCCCCTGCGCTGCCAGCAACACCACATTGACGCTGAGCAGCGCAGCACGTAGGCGGAGTTCCTCTTCCACGGAGGCGTTCGGGCCGGTCAGGATCTCGAAGAGTTCGGCGAGCTTCTCGAATGCATTCTCCCGGCCGGGGTGAAGGTCACGCACGACGTGCTGGTTGGCCAGCGCGAACCGCATGGCGGGAAGGCCGTCCCCGGTGACCAGGTCGACCATCCGGTCCACGGCGCGGTTGTGCAGGTCGGGGCCAGGAGGCTGCTCCCGAGCCCAGTCGACCATGGCATCCAGAGCGTCCAGGTGCGCGGAGAAGAGCGATCGGACGATGTCTTCCTTGCTGCTGAAGTGGTAATAGAGGGCGGCCTTGGTGATGCCGAGGCGCTCGGCGATCTCCCGCAGGGACGTCGCCTCGTAGCCCTGCTCGGTGAACAACTCGATGGCCACCTCACGGATCTCGGCTTTCGTGTCACTGCCCCGCCGCCGCCCTGCCATCACCATCTGTTCCTTCCATGACCGCCTCGGCACCCCATGCGCCCTGGTCATCGTCGTCGGACTGCTCTCGAGTTGCCAACTTACCGGGTGGCAAGTAATCTACTTACCGGCCGGTTAGTAACTGCCACGCCGACGGCTGCCGCGGAGGCGCCCCTCCTCCCGCAGCAGACTCGCCTTCGCCCCATCCCTTTCGTTCGGCCCTCCGCTCGCCGGGCGCTCCTCTTCCGCTGAAAGGCATGCACTGTGCCGCACACCGCGCCGGAAACGGCAGCCGACGAGACGGCCCCGCCGTCACGCTTCACCCATCGCGAGATCATGTTGACCATGAGCGGCCTGGTCATCGCCATGCTCCTGGCCATGCTGGACAACATGATCGTGGCACCGGCTCTGCCCACGATCGTGGGCGACCTCGGCGGCCTGAACCATCTGGCCTGGGTGACCACCGGCTATGTCCTCGCCTCCACCGCCGCCACCCCGATCTGGGGCAAGCTCGGCGACCTGCTCGGCCGCCGGATCACCTTCCTCTCCTCCATCGCTTTCTTCCTGATCGGCTCCGCACTGTGCGGGATGTCGCAGAACATGGGCGAACTGATCGGGTTCCGCGCACTGCAGGGGCTGGGCGCGGGCGGCCTGATGGTGGGCGTCATGGCCGTGTTGGCCGACATCGTGCCGCCCCGGGACCGCAGCAAGTACCAGGGCGTGATGATGGCGGTCATGCCGGTCGCCATGATCGGCGGACCCCTGGCCGGTGGATTCATCACCGACCACCTCAGCTGGCGCTGGGCTTTCTACGTCAACCTGCCGCTGGGGGCCGTCGCCCTGCTCGTCTGCTGGTTCGTGCTGGCCAAACTGCCCCGCAACACCTCCGGGCAGGTACGCATCGACTGGACCGGCGCCGCACTGCTGACCGTCTGGATCACGACCCTCGTTCTGATCACCACCTGGGGCGGCACCGAGTACGACTGGGGCTCGGCCGTGATCATCGGCCTCGCCGTGGTGACCGTGGCGGCCTTCGCCGCGTTCGTCATGGTCGAGAGGCGCGCAGCCGAGCCGATCATGCCGCTGTCCGTCTTCACCAACCGCAACTTCAGCCTCTCCGGCGCCCTCAGTTTCGTCGTCGGCTTCGCCATGTTCGGCGGAATGACGCTGCTGCCGCAGTTCCAGCAGTACGTACAGGGCTCCTCGGCGACCAACAGCGGTCTGCTGCTGATGCCGATGATGCTCGCCGCCATGGTGTTCTCCCTCGGCGGCGGGGCCTTGACGAGCCGCACCGGCCGCTACCGCGCTCTCCCCATCCTGGGCAGCGTGCTGATGGCTGTCGGGCTCGGCCTGTTCGCCACGATGGGCCCGGACACCTCGCGAAACGTTACCGCCCTCTACATGGTGGTCCTCGGCGCCGGCATGGGTTGCCTGATGCAGACCACCATGCTCATCGCCCAGAACAGTGCGCCGCTGCGCGACATCGGCGCCGCCACCGGCGCCGCCACGTTCCTGCGCAATATGGGCGGTTCCCTCGGTGTCTCCGTCCTGGGCGCCCTCTACACCAGCACCCTCAGCGACTCCTTCGCCTCCGCGGCCGGCGGCTCCGGTGACGCGGCGAACTCCGGCACGCTGGCACAGATGACTCCGGAGGTGCTGCGCGGCCTGCCCGAGACCGTCCGCGACGCCTTCGCCCAGGCCGTCAGCAACGGGATCGACACCGCCTTCGCCTGGGGCGCCGGCGCGGCGGCCGTCGGCATCGTGATCGCCCTCTTCATCCGGCACGTGCCGCTGCGCGGCTTCAACGCCGGTCCGGACACGCAGGCAGTCGAGGGTGAACCTTCCCCTGCCCTCACCACGACCTGACGGACCGGCCGACAGGCCGTCACACAGGGCCCCGTACGGCCGGCAAAGCCGTACGGGGCCCTTCCAGTCGGTCCACGCCGGCCGGTCGTCACGGCACACCGCACTGCCGCATCTCGGAGTCGCGTCGCCGGGAACAGTTCCCACGAGATGGACCGTGTCCCCGATGGGAAGAACCCGTCGGAGCTGATGCTTGCTGGTCGCCGAGGCCACGCACACGCGTTGATCTCCCCGGCAGACGTGCCACCACACCGTCTCGTCCGTGAGGTCCCGCAGTTCCGTCGGCACCTGGTCGACGGCGACAAGGGGCGGCGCGGCTCCGGCGCGGTGTGACACCGCACAGCCGGCGGCCGCACCCGACCAGAGGGCACCCGACAGGCCCTCAGCCGAGGACCACCTCCGGCTCGTACAGATCCAGCCACATCGCAAGATCCAGGGTGCGTTCCAGGCCGCGGCGGGACTCCGAGGTGATCCGCGGTGCGTCGTGGTCGACGACCCGTTGCAGCCGGGCGCGGTCGATGAGGTCGAAGACCCGGTGGTCCGGGCGCCCGAGGAGATCACGGGCCTGTCCCTGGAGGGCGGCCGCGTACTTGGGGTCCTGGGTGGACGGATAGGGGCTCTTGGTCCGCTCGTACACGGACCGCGGGAGCAGATCCGCGGTCGCCTCGCGGAGCAGGCTCTTCTCCCTGCCGTCGAAGGACTTCAGGGCCCAGGGCGTGTTGTAGACGTACTCCACGAGCCGGTGGTCGCAGAACGGCACCCGAACCTCCAGTCCGACCGCCATGCTGGCACGGTCCTTGCGGTCGAGCAGGACGCGGACGAACCGGGTCAGATGCAGGTGGCAGATCCTGCGCATACGGAATTCGAAGTCGCTCTCGCCGGTGAGCCGTTCGATCCCGGCGACAGCGGAGCGGTAGCTGTCGCGGATGTACGTCTCCAGGTGGAGTGCCTGCTTGAGATCGTCGCGGAGCAGGCCGCCTTCCTTGCCGAAGCGCTCGGCGAACCGTACGAGCCAGGGGAAGGTGTCGGCCCTGCGGGCATCCTCGTCGAAGAACTGGAGGTAGCCGCCGAAGACCTCGTCGGCCGATTCGCCGGACAGGGCGACGGTCGAGTGCTCGCGGATGGCCCGGAAGAGCAGATACAGCGAGGCGTCCATGTCGCCGAAGCCCATGGGGAGGTCCCTGGCCCGGATCACGCGGGCGCGGACCTCGGGGTCGGCGAGGGTGTCCGGGTCGAGCACGATGTCGCGGTGGAGTGTGCCCGCCCGTTCGGCCACGTCGTGCACGAACGGGGTGTCGGGAGTGGTGCGCAGTTCGTCGGCGACGAAGTTCTCGGTCTGCCCGACGAAGTCGACGGCGAAGGTGCGGACCTTCTCGCCGGTCCGGGCGAGCTGACGGGCGGCGAGCGTGGTGACCGCGGAGGAGTCGAGGCCGCCGGAGAGCAGGACGCAGCGGGGTACGTCGGAGACCAGCTGCCGACGCACGATGTCGTCGAGGAGCGACCGCACATGGGCGATCGTGGTGTCCCGGTCGTCGGGGTGCGGTCGGGTGCCGAGCTGCCAGTAGACGCGCCGGTGCAGCCCGCCGCGGTCCACGGTGACCACGGTGCCGGGCTCCACCTCGTACATGCCGTCCCACACGGCGTGGCCGGGGCTCCTGACGAGGGCGAACAGCTCCCGGATCCCGTCCAGGGTCACCCGGGGGCGGGCCGCCGGATGGGCGAGGACGGCTTTGGGTTCCGAGCCGAAGAGCACTCCGTCGGGTGTCGGCCAGTAGTAGAAGGGTTTGACGCCCATCCGGTCGCGGATCATGACGAGCTTGTCGTGGCGGCTGTCCCAGAGCGCGAAGGCGTACATGCCGTTGAGCCGTTCGGCGACGGACTCGCCCCACTCCAGATAGCCGTGCAGCACGACCTCGGTGTCCGAGTCGGTGAGGAAACGATGGCCGCGGGTGGTGAGTTCGGTGCGGAGTTCGGTGAAGTTGTACGCCTCGCCGGAGTAGACGAGCGCGATGTCCCCCTCGGGGGTGCCGACCGTCATGGGCTGGCGTCCGCCGGGCAGGTCGATGATGGCGAGCCGCCGGTGTCCGAGCCCCGCGTGCGCGGCGATCCAGGTCCCCTGGTCGTCGGGGCCGCGGCAGGCCATGGTCTCCGTCATCGCGTCCAGCGCCGCGACCTCCTCGGCTGCCCGCAGATCACGGTCGAAGGAGACCCGGCCGACGATGCCACACATACGCGTCCTCCCGATCGGGTCCGGCCCGGGACGTGATCGTGCGCACGGCGCCGTCCCGTGGGCGGCGCACCGAGCACAAGAGCCCGGCGGAACCAGTTGTATTCGGCAGCTATATGACGAGCCTCCGCCGCGGATTGCGTACGGTCAACACGGGCGTTGCATCGGCACGGGCCGGTCCCTGCTGTTTTCGGCCGTCCCTTGCCCTTTTCTGTACGGGACGCCGCGCGCCGCTGCCCGTATGGAAGGGGCGGAATGGGCACCGGCGTCGGCCAGAGGGGCCGAATCGGCCACCGGCAAAGACTTGTCCAACCCGGAATGGGCCACGGGGGTGCACCCTGCGGGCCCGGCCGGGCCATCGGGAGTGATGCACGGGCAGGACTCGTTCCGGAGCCTAACCGCCGTACCAGAGGGGAACGGTCAACGCATGTTGGTATCCACGCGACTGCGCGACCACCTTCGGACCCATGCACCCACGTACGTCGGTCTCGCAGCTGTCATCGGCACGGTCATCGCCGGGCATCTCCAGGCGCAGAGCGTTCTGGAGACGGGAGAGAGACAGGCGGCAAGCGTCCTGGAAGCGACGCGGGACGAGGTGGCCGGCCGACAGGACCAGGACCGGGCGCGTGAGCAGGTGACCCGCTACGGCGAACTGATCCAGGCCTCCACCCGCATGCGCCTGCTGATGCAGCGCTTCGAGAAGCTCGACGCCCCGTCCCGACGTGATCCGGCGGTCGTCGCGGAGTTCACTGCGGGCACCGACGACCTGGCCGCGAGGGCGAACTCGGCGGCGGTGATCCTGCAGAGCCATGAGAGCGAGGTGGTGCGGGAGAACTCCCACGGCATCGCCTTCACGCTTCCTTACGCCGCCCAGTGCCTGGAGACGGGTCTGCCGGGCAACGCGAACGGCTACCGGGTGGATTACCCGGGCCGGGGCCTCATCAGGTGCGGAGACCTGCGGGACTGGCTGGAAGTCCACGAGACCAACCTCGCCAAGGAGTTACCCACCTTCTCCTAGTACGACAGCGGCAGTTGCTGGGTGCGCACGGAAGACTCGTAGATTCGATCAGCCGGTGCCGGACCCACGCACGGCCTGCTCCCACAGGTCCAGCCCCTCTCGAAGGAGTTCGCGCACGGCCGCGGTCTCCTCGTCCGTCCAGGCTCCCTCGCCAGCGGTCGGCTCGAGAGCGTCACCGCCGAAGATCTTTTCGTAGGCGCTGTCGTGGATCGATCCTTGGGAAGGAAGGAATGGGCCGGCCTTCAGGCTGTGGGAGAGGTCTTCGAAGAAGTTCCACGCCTCCAGCAGCAGTCCTGCCGAGACCGAGCCAAGGCTAGGGTGCTCGACCCACCGCCGTACGGCGCCCAGATCGAGAGTGCCTTCGCCCTCCCAGACAAGCTCCCAGCCGTTGCGATCACAGTGTTCCTGCAGCGTCTTGAGGTCATGGAACGCGAGAAGTCTTCCGAGTTCATCAACGGCGAGCTCATCGGGGGCATCGCCCTCTCCGGGCCGCCAGATCAGCGTTGAGTCGCCTCTCCTGGTCACGATTCGGTACGGATAGTAGTCGGCCATGCCGGGTCTCCCTGGTGCCGCGGCGGCACTCACCGCGTGGGTCATCTTGCCTGCAGTGATCGTCGTGTGGTGACTTCTGATCAGGTGAAGCTGTGGGTTCGGAGCTGGCGGGTCTGGGGCCGCGGATCGCTCGGGGTTTCGAGCGGTCGGAGCCGCGGGCGACAGCGGTCACCTATGTAGAGGGGCTGCTGGCGGACGTGCCGCGCAAGAACGGGTGACAGCTGGCTGAGCAAGCCGGTGCCGCGACGCCCTGGTCGACGCAGCGGCTACTGGGGGCCGCCCGCTGGGATGCGGACGAGGTCCGCGATGTGGTGCTTTCCTACGTGGTCGAGCGTCTGGAGAGCCCGACGCGGTGCTGGTCCTGGACGAGACGGGGTTCTTGAAGAAGGGTAGCCGGTCGGCGGGCGTTCAGCGGCAGTACACGGGCACGGCGGGACGGATTGAGAACTGCCAGGTGGGGGTGTTCTTGGGCTACGCGTCCTCGCGCGGGCGGGTACTGATTGACCGGGAGTTGTACCTACCGGACGAGTCGTGGGCGCGTGACGCGGGTCGGCGCAAGGATGCGGCGGTGCCCGAGGAGGTGTGCTTCGCCTCCAAGCCGGAGCTGGGCCGTCGCATGTCGGCCCGTGCACTGGCGGCCGGGGCTCCGTTCGCGTGGGTGGCCGTGGATTCGGTCCACGGTCAACATCCAGGTCTGCGGGAGTGGTGCGAGGCGAAGGCTCTGCGGTATGCGATGGCGGTCCCCTCGCACTTCAAGGTCATGGCCGCCTGCCGGTCCGTCCAGGTTCACACCCTGATGCCCCGGATTCCCAAAGAGGCCTGGGAGAGACGTAGTTGCGGTCAGGGCTCCAAGGGGGTGCGAAGCTACGACTGGGCAACCGTCGAGGTGGGGGTGCGGCACTCGGCCCGACGAGGCGCGGCTCTGGCCGCACCGGCTGCGGGCTTCGAGCATCTGTTGTTGGTGCGGCGTTCCATCGCCGATTCGGCCGAGATCGCGTTCTTCCTCGTCCACGGGCCGGTGAGGACCGCGCTGGAGGAGGTGGTGGCCGTGGTGGGCGCGCGCTGGTCGGTCGAGGAGTGCTTCGAGACCGCAAAGAATGAGTGCGGTCTCGACCAGTACGAGGTCCGCACGTGGTCGGCCTGGTATCGACACATAACACTGGCCATGCTTGCCGCCGCCCTCCTGGCGGTGATCCGGGCCGACCACTCGACCCCAAAGGGGGCGGTCACGCGAGACAAACCAAGCTGATTCGCCTGTCCTGCAACGAGATCCGCAAGCTCCTCGCGCGCACACTCCCACGGCCGCTCGACGACCTCGCCCACACTTTGGCCTGGTCTCGCTCCGCCGCCACCACCAGGCCCAGGCCGAGATCAGCCACTGGCGACGACACGGCTACCCTCACCATCTACAAGTGCCGCTGTAGTACTGGTGCCGCAACAGGAAACGTCTGCCCCCTGCCTTCGATCACCGGAGGCCCGAAATGGCTCGCCGGTCGACCTGCCAGACCGCCCCGGATTACCGAGGCCGGGGTGCGGGTCAGGCGCTCACCGCCTCTTGGTGGGAGAGCCAGAAGTCGAGTAGAGCAGAGGTCACCTCGGCGGGCCGGTGAACATTGGGAGAATGCCCACCGCCCTCGATCCTGACCAACCGTGCCCCCAGATCTCGGGCCATCCGTTCGACTCCCTCTGGCGCCCATGTTTCATCAGGGGTTCCTGAAATCACGGCTTTGGGGGTTGACAGCCGCGCCAGTCGAGGCGTCTCGTCCTCCTCGTTCAGCATCTGCTCCGCGGCAGCTACCAGCTGCATGGGGATATTGCTCAACCACCGCTTCTCCAAGAAGAGCTCAACATCCTCGGGGGCCGCGACATCCTTGTTTCGCACGAAGGGCCACATGTCAGCCAGATTCATCGAGTCGATGACGGAAAGCAGCAGTTGGAGACGTTCCTGCTGCCAGGAAGAGACACGGGCAGGACCGAAGTTCATCAACGTGACCGACGCCCAGAGGGAAGGATCTCCCTGACTGGCGAGCACTGCTGCGCGTGCGACGATCCCTCCGTGCGAGTGCCCCAGGAGATGCACGGGTCCAGCGTTGAGGTGCTTGACGATGGCAACCAGATCACTCGCCAGATCGTCGCGGGAGTATGAGGGTTCTGACGACGCCCTACCGGTTTCGTACTGGCCCCGGCCGTCGACGGCCAGTACCCGCACGCCCTCTTTGCTGAGGTGAGGCAGCATGGGGAGGAAGTCCTCCTTGCTACCCATGAATCCGGGAACAAGTACGGCCGTCGCCCGGGACGGACCTTGTCCACCAGGAGCGACGTCGAGGGCCGTGAAGACTCCTCGCTCCGTATGAAGGCGAACGAGACGTGCATTGTCAGGAATTTCCAGGCTCAATAGCTGACTCATGGGACAGCATGATAGGCACGCCATCGAAGCATCACGTGCCCGACGCGATCGGGCTTCATCCTTCAACCTCGTTTGTTTGAGGCGGGGTTCGACCCTCGCGCTGATACTCGGAGCCTTATCGCGGCCTGGGCAGCCTCACCCGCGGATCGTTGCGATGCCACCCGCCGAAGCGCCCAATCGCCTTCCAGAATTTCCTTTCTCCGTTCCTCTGCACCTGCCTGCCGGATTCCCACGAGAGGACCTCACGCCCGTATGCGCTCCGAGCGATGTCATTCACGTCCTCCTCGATGAGCCGCAGGTGCGCACCCAGCCTCTGGATGCCGTCGTTGCTGTCCCGCAGGTACACGTAGGCGATCAGCAGCACGATCCCCACAACCAGAATCCGCCAGAGCCCCAGATCGCTACCGAGAGTTGCCGCAATGGCAGTTGCCGCGCCGGCGTACCCGGCCAGTTGCTGCCTTGCACCGATCCTTTGCACCACCTCGTCCCGAAGGGACTCGTACTCCTTCATGCGAAGTTCGATGACCTCACGAGCCTTTTCAATCTCATCGGTCCCGCTCATGACACCTCCCCTTTCAGGGATGATGCCCTCCAGCAGTCCGACAAAATCCTTCACCTGAGCAGCCCCAGCGCGCCGTCTCTTCCAGCTGGCGAAACTGATCCGCGACGCCAGGACCGCACGGTACGGATGACGTCCCGGAACTTCCGTCGGGTTGGTCTCACGGCGCTCACGACGGATCACCTGCGATACGTGCCACTCCCGTGGGCCTGGTGCGGGTGGCGGCGCTGACGCAAGGACCCCCGGCACGAGCCGGGGGTCCTTGCCGCCGCCGGGGACGTCAGACGCAGATCTCGTCTCTCCAGGTCTGCGTCGCCGTGTCGGAGGTCTGCTTGAAGTGGATGACCGCGCACTGGAAGCGCTGCTGAATCTCAGCGCCCACCTTGCGCTCGTAGGAGACGGGGTAGCCGATCGGCCCTCGCTCGCATCCCTGGTCGCACCAGTATTCACCGATGGCTCCCCAGACGGGCCAGGCGCCGCTGCGCGGGGACCAGTAGATCGTTCCGTGCTCGAACTGGGTTCGCCGGCCGAACCCGTCGGGGTTGACCAGCTCGTCAGTGAGAGGGCATCCGAGCGGCCCGGAGCGGCCGTTCATCTCGATGTACCTCTTCTCGATGTCTCCCACGACCTTGTGCCCGCAGTAGGGGTCTTTGGTGTCGGCATGTGCGGTCGGTGAGACCGCGGCACAGAGGCCGGTCAGAAGGACCAGGGCGCCCAGCCCTACGCCGGTCCGGTTTCGAATTCCTCGCTGGCGGACTGCCCCGAAAAGCATGACGTCGCCACCTTCCTTGGTTGGTCACTGCTCACGGGTCAACGAGGTGAGCCGCCAGGGGAAACGGCGGATCACCTCGTTCGGGTCTCTCGGCCGGCCGCCCCCGCGGACGTCGTGGACGACACCGGTCACCCGGTCGCCGGACGCTCCCCGGACGGGCCCGAGTCCGGAAGCGTGGTCTCCGCACCCGGGCGTACGGCACGGCCCGGGCCCTCGACGCCGTCCTGGCCCTCCCGGCTCAGCATCTCGGCCGTGATCGCCCACCGCTCGTGGTCGCGCCAGGCCCCGTCGATGAAGAGGAAGTCCGGCGAGAACCCTTCGAGGCGAAAGCCGGCCCGTTCGACGAGGGCACGCGAACTCCTGTTGCCGGGCTGGATGTTGACTTCGAGACGGTGCAGGCCGAGCGGTCCGAAGGCGTATCGCAGGACCAGTCCCAGCCCTTCGCCCATCAGACCGCGCCCCGCCGCATGGGCGAAGGCGCCGTATCCGAGCGCACCGCACTGGAAGGCGCCGCGGACGATGTTGTTGATGTTGATGAACCCCGCGATCGCGCCCCCGGCCCCGCCCGGGCCGCCCCCGCGCTCGCAGACCAGAAGGCCCTCCTTGGCAGGGTCGTCGATCAGCCGGTCCGCGTAGGCGGCGTACGCGCGGGCGTGGTCGGGCGGGAAGAGCCAGGGGTGGTGCAGGTCCCGGCTCTCCCTCGCCCGGGTGGTGAACTCCTCGGCATCCGCCCGGGTGAGGGGCCGGATCGCCGCGCGGGGTCCCTCGGCCAGATATTCGCTTTCAGGCATCAGGCCACCTTAGGGGCTGCCCCCGCGGCCAGGGGCGGGCCGGCGCACGGCGTCCGATATGGTGCACCGCAAGGCGTGGCAGGCGCCCGCTCCCTCGCGGACCGGGACCGTCACACCAGGGCGGGCACCTCCGTGGTCAGCGTGGCGGGGCCGCCGTCGGCCGGTGCGTCCAGTACGGCGGGCACGCCGAGCGGAACCGTGAGCGTCGTCGGCCCGTGCCCGAAGCCCAACTCCTCGACGACAGGCACTCCGAGCGGTCCGAGCCGGTCGGCGAGGACCGCCCGCACCTGCTCGTACGGGCCGCACCCCGCCCAGGAACCGCACGCCACCCCGACGATCCCGTCGAGCGCCCCGGCCCTCAGCAACTGGGTCAGGATGCGGTCGATACTGTACGGGTCCTCGGTGGTGTCCTCGATCACCAGGAGTCCGCCCCGGGCGGAGCTCCGGGCGTGCGGTGTGCCGAGGTCGGCGGCGAGCAGGCTCACGCAGCCGCCGTAGGTGATCCCGCGGGCCCGGCCGGGAACCAGCCCCCGCGCACCGGGAAGGCCGAGGGTCCGTACCGACTCGGGCTCGAACAGGGTGGCCCGCAGGGACTCCTGGGTGTCCGGGTCCTTGAGGAAGGTGTCGGTGCCGACCATCGGGCCCTGCAGGGTGGCGAGCCCCACCCGGCCGGCGAACGCCTCGTGGAGCACGGTGATGTCGCTGTAGCCGACGAACACCTTGGGCCCGGCGGCACGCATCGCCGCCCAGTCGACCAGGTCGACCATGCGGTGCGCGCCGTACCCGCCGCGGGCACAGATCACCGCGTCGACGGACGGGTCGCACCAGGCCGTCTGGAGGTCCCGGGCCCGCGCCTCGTCCGTACCGGCGAGGTAGTCCAACTCCGGGTGCACCTCGCGGGAATGGGGCATCTCGACGGGTTCGAGATCCCAGCCGCGCAGGATGTCGAGCCCCGCCTCCATCCGGTCGGCGGGCACCGGCCCGCTGGGCGAGACGACGGCGACCCTGGCCCCCGGACGCAGCCGGGCGGGACGGGTCAGTGGGACGAGGGTCACTTCGTCAGCTCCAGACGCGGCACGTCGGGCCGTTCGAAACCGAACGTCTGGCTGTACAGGGAGAGTTCGGCCTCCAGGGAGCGGATCATGGTGTCGGCACGGCGGAAGCCGTGCCCCTCTCCCTCGAAGGTGAGATAGGCGTGCGGAATGCCGCGCCCCTCCGCCTTTGCGAGGAACCGATCGCACTGGACGGGCGGGCAGATCGGGTCGTCGAGCCCCTGGAGCAGGAGGAAGGGGGTGGTCAGCCGGTCGACGCGGGTCACCGGCGACCGGTCGTGGTAGCGGTCCGGGACCTCGGCGAGCGGACCCACCAGGGACTCCAGGTACTGCGACTCGAAGTCATGGGTCTCGCCCGTGCCCCATCCGGTCAGATCGAGGATGGGATAGATGATCGTGCCGCAGGCGTAGACGTCGGTGCTGGTCAGCGAGGCCGCCGTGGTCCAGCCGCCGGCGCTGCCGCCCCGGATGGCCAGCCTCCGTCCGTCGGCCGCCCCCTCGGCGGCCAGGGCCTGGGCGACGGCCGCGCAGTCCTCGACGTCGACCACGCCCCACTGTTCGCGCAGCCGGTTGCGGTAGGCCCTGCCGTAGCCGGCGGAGCCGCCGTAGTTGACCTCGGCGACACCGATGCCGCGCGAGGTGAAGTAGGCGATCCCCAGGGCGAGGACGAGCGAGGCGTGGCCGGTGGGGCCGCCGTGCGCCCAGATCACATAGGGCGGCAGTTCCCCCTCGGGACCGGTCCGGTCGGGGTTGCGGGGCGGGTAGATCTGGGCGTGGATCTCACGCCCGTCGACCCCGGTGAAGGTGCGTTCCTCGGGCTGCGGGTAGTAGGCGGGGTCCACCGCGTCCTGGTGCGGTGAGCCGATGACCCGGGTACGGCCGGTCGCGGTGTCCAGTTCGACGACCTCGTAGGCGCTGTACGGGCTCGCGGCGATGCCGATGACCCGGCTGCCCTGCACGGCGAGCGACCCGGCCCATTCGGTCCAGGGCCCGGCGACGTCGGTGAGTTCGCCGGTCTCCGGGTCGAGGATGCCGAGCGTGGTGGTGCCCGCGCCGTGGATGGTGCCGATCAGGCCGTTCTCCAGCGGCCGGAACCAGCTGAGACCGATCTTCCAGAGCGGTCCGGCGAACTCCTGCTCCCGGGGGCAGAGTGCGACCACCCCCTGGTCCGGGTCGGCGCGGTAGAGGTTCCACCAGCCGCTGCGGTCGCCGGCGAGGAGGAGCTGTCCGTCGGCACCCCACTCGATCTGCGGCACCGACTCCTCGGGACCGCCGCAGAAGCTCCGTACCTGGTGGAACGTACCGTCCTCGGTCACGTCCGCGAGCATCACCTCGGTGCCGTCCCACGGCATCCGCGGATGGTCCCAGGCGATCCAGGCGGCCTGGCGGCCGTCGGGTGAGAGCTTGGGTCCGGTGACGAACCGGTGGCTGTCGTCGGTGAGTTCGCGGATCGCCGACCGGTCGTCGGCCGCCGAGCCGTCCAGCGGTACGGCGGCGATCACCCGGCGCAGATCGGTGGGGGCCTCACCGGTGAACTCCTCCAGGACGCACCACACCTCCCCCTGCTCCCCGCGGTCGAGGTGGAGTCGCGGGTCGACCCAGCGCAGCCCGCCGCCGATCGCCGAGACCGGGGTGAGCGGCCGGGGCTCATCGGGCAGGTCCGGGGCGTAGGCGTAGAGCCGCTGGTCGGCGAAGTCGACGAAGACGACCAGCGGGCCGCCCTCGGCGCGTTCGGCCCCGGCCCAGGACTGTCCGCCGTACTCGATGACGCGGCTCCGTACGTTCCACGGAGCGGGCAGCACACTGCCGACGGCGCCGTCCGCCGTGCACCGCATCAGGGTGTAGCGGCCCGCCTCGGCCGGGCGCGGCTCGGTCCACCACACCTCGTCGCCGACCACGCCGACGTAGTCCGGGCGGCCGTCGTGCGAGGCGGCAAGCCGGGCGTCGATCGGCGACGGCCATGTTCCGTAGGCCTCTGTGGACTTCATCTTCAACTCCCCCAATACCGGGTCAGGCAGTACGCAGATAGTGATCGAGGACGCGGACGCCGAAGTGCAGTGCCTCGACGGGGACGCGTTCGTCGACGCCGTGGAACAGCGCCTGGTAGTCGAAGCCGACGGGCAGCTTCAGCGGCGAGAAGCCGTAGCCGGTGATGCCGAGCCGGGAGAACTGCTTGGCGTCCGTGCCGCCCGACATGCAGTACGGCACGGCCCGGCCTTCCGGGTCGAAGCGTTCGACGGCGGCACGCAGCTTCGCGAAGGTCGGCGAGTCGACCGGGGCCTGCAGAGGGACTTCGCGGTGGTGGAACTCCCAGTCGACATCGGGTCCGGTCAACTCGTCCAGGGCGGTGTGGAACTCGTCCTCGCAACCGGGGAGCATCCGGCCGTCGATGAAGGCGGTGGCGTGGCCCGGGATGACGTTGACCTTGTACCCGGCCTCCAGCATGGTCGGGTTGGAGCTGTTGCGGACGGTCGGCTCGACCAGGGCGGCGGCCGGTCCGAGCTTGCCGAGCAGCTCGTCCACGTCGAAGCCGGGTGCGTCGAGGTCGGCCTGGATGCCGTGGAGGGCGGCGAGCTCGGTGAGTGCGGCGCGGACGGTCGGGGTGAGCCGGACCGGCCAGGCGTGGTTGCCGATCCTGGTGACGGCAGCGGCGAGGGCGGTGACCGCGTTGGCCCGGTTGACCTTGGAGCCGTGTCCGGCCTTGCCGTGTGCGGTGAGTTTCAGCCAGGCGGTGCCGCGTTCACCGGCCGCGATCGGGTAGAGCGGCAGGTCCGGTCCGGCGTGGAAGGTGAAGGCGCCGGATTCACTGATGCCCTCCGTGCACCCCTCGAAGAGTGCGGCGTGCTGGTCGGCGAGGAAGCCGGAGCCGTCCTCGGCGCTGGCCTCCTCGTCGGCGGTGTACGCGATCACGATGTCGCGGCGGGGCCGGACGCCGGTCCTCGCCCAGGCCCGGGCGACGGCCAGGACCATGGCGTCCATGTTCTTCATGTCGATGGCGCCGCGCCCCCAGACGACACCGTCGCGGACCTCCCCGGAGAAGGGGTGCACGGTCCAGTCGTCGGGCTCGGCCGGGACGACGTCGAGGTGGCCGTGGACGAGCAGGGCGTCGGCGGAGGGGTCGGTGCCCTCGATCCGGGCCACCACGTTGGTCCGTCCCGGCGTGCGCTCCAGCAGGGTGGGTTCCAGCCCGGCGGCGGCCAGCCGCTCGGCCACGTACTCGGCGGCCGGGCGTTCCCGGCAGTCACCGCTGCCGCGGTTGGTGGTGTCGATCCGGATGAGTTCGGAGGTGAACGTCACCACCTCGTCGAGCGCCCGCTGATCGATGTTCTCCGTGGGGTCGGTCGTCTCAGCCATACTGCTCCTCCACGGCGGACGAAACGACCGTCGTCACTGCCTTGAACGTGCGGATACCTTCGTACATCGTCGAGCTGGTGTAGGCGACGCGCCGTTCCCCACTGGGCACGACGCCGGGGACCACGGTGGCCGCCGCGGACAGGTGCGCGGCGTCGAACTCCAGCTCGATGGTGAAGGGTCCGCCCTCCACCGGGGTGTGGCGCACGGCGAGTGCGGCCGCTTCCCTGGCCGCCGCGCGGATGTCCGCGGCGGTACGTTCCGGGGTGCGGCACACCGCCGCGTACCGCGACACGTAGTCCTTCACGGCGACCTTGCCGGCCGCGGGGGCGTAGCCGTCCGCGTCCCGGCAGGTCAGGTCGTCGCCGGTGACCAGGACGACGGGGACGCCGTACTCGGCCACGACATGCGCGTTGAGGAGACCCTCACTGGCCCGGGTGCCGTTGAGCCAGACCCCGGTGATGGAGTTCGCCAGATAGGTGTGGGCCAGCACGCCCTCCGCGCCGGCGCCCGTGTGATAGCCGACGAAGGCGATGCCGTCGACGTCGCCGTGCTGGATGCCCTCCACCATGGAGAGGGACTTGTGCCGGCCGGTGAGCATCTGGACCCGGTTGTCGAGCTGCTCCAGCAGGAGGTTGCGCATGGACCAGTGGGCCTCGTTGATGAGCACCTCGTCGGCGCCGCCGTCGTAGAAACCGAGCGCCGCCGCGTTCACGTCGGAGGTGAACAGGGAACGGCACCGTTCCCATTGGGGGGTGCCGGGCAGCACATCGGCCGGCCAGGTCACACCGGTGGCGCCTTCCATGTCCGCGCTGATGAGGATCTTCATGCGGGCTCACGCTACGCGTCGAAGAACCGCCAGGCCAGAGCCGGAGAAAGGTTCAGTGGTCCAGTCCTCCGAAGGAAGGGCGCCCCCTCCCCCGAACAGCCACATTCCCGGCGTTCCCCAGCCCGCCCCTCCGGCAGGGACTTGACGCCCTTCACCGCAAAGGCAATGATTCCATTAATTGATTAATGGAATTGGGGGAGTGAATGACAGCGACACTGGCGCCGGACGGAGCGTCCGGCGGATGGGCGCTGGAGGCCCGCGGCCTGGGTAAGCACTACCGCCGCGGCTGGGCACTGCGCGACTGTTCCTTCCGGCTTCCGGCCGGGCGGATCTGTGGTCTCGTCGGCCCCAACGGGGCGGGCAAGAGCACCCTGCTGGGTATCGCGACCCGACAGGTATCGCCGACCCAGGGCGAACTACGCGTATTCGGCGCACCGTTGGACGATCCCGCGACGATGCCGAGGGTTGCGTTCCTCGGCCAGGACAAGCCGCTGTTCAAGCGGTTCACCGTGGCGGAGACGCTGCGGATGGGCGAGGAGCTCAACCCGGGCTGGGACGCGGCGGCGGCGGAGCGAATCGTCCGGTCGGGCCAGGTGCCCATGGACGCCCGGATCGGCACGCTCTCCGGTGGCCAGCACACCCGGGTGGCGCTCGCCCTCGCCTTCGGCAAGCGGCCCGACCTGCTGCTGCTCGACGAGCCGATGGCCGACCTCGATCCCCTGGCACGCCACGACATGAGCGCCCTGCTGATGTCGGAGGCCGTGGAGCACGGCACCACGGTGATGATGTCCTCGCACCTGCTGTCCGAGCTGGAGGACATGTGCGACTACCTGCTGGTCCTGGCCGACGGCCGGGTCCGGCTGGCGGGTGACGCGGACGCGGTCGTCCCGGCCCACGCCCTGGTGACGGGGGTGGCCGGTGACGGCAACCCGGCCGAGCTGCTGGCCCCCCACACGGTGGTCGAAGTCCGCGTCCGGGGCAGGCAGTTCCAGGCACTGGTACGACCGGACGGCCCGCTGCCGGCCGACTGGGTCGTCGCGGAACCCAGCCTGGAAGAGGTGCTGTTGGCGCATCTCCGCTCAACCGACGCACCCGCCCTGTTCACACCCGGTGCCGGTATCGAGGCCGAAGGGATCCCCACCGCATGACCGCCCTCTCCACCGAGACGCCCCGCACCGGACGGAAGTCCGGCCCCCGTCTGCTGCACGGGCTGAACTGGCTCGTCGTGCGTCAGCACCGGGCCGCGCTGTCGGCCGTACTCGCCGCGACGGTCCTCGGCTCGGTCTGGATCGTGTACCAGCGCGACGAGATGCGCCAGTTGCTCGAAGCGGCCGGCTGGCCGGAGGAGGATCTGTCGCAGCCGACGTTCAGCTCCACGGGTGTGAGCCTCACGCTGACCGCACTGTCCGCGCTGCCGTTGGTCCTCGCCGTCTTCCTCGGTGCCCCGCTGTTCTCGGGCGATCACGAGCACGGCACCGCGCGGCTGGTCACCACCCAGTCCGTGTCCCGCCTTCGCTGGGCGGCGACCAAGCTCGCCTGGTGCTACGCGGCCGTGATCCTGTGCGGCGTCGCGCTCTCCGTGTTCTTCACCTGGTGGTGGAAGCCCTACCGCTCGGTGTTCCCCAGCCTCTGGTCGGAAGGGACGATCTTCGACAGCACCGGTCCGGTACTCCCCGCACTCTGCCTCTTCCTGACGGCCCTCGGCATCACGCTCGGTGTGCTGCTGCGCCGTGTCCTCACGTCCATGGTGGTCACCTTCGCCGTCGGCGCGTTCCTCGTCGTCGTCTGGGACCAGATGCTCGTCCACCTGGCCCCGTCGCGCATGCTCGCCTACCCGCTCAACACCGACACGCCTGCGCGGCTGAACGAGATGAGCGAGCTGGACCGCTGGATCGGCTCGGCCGACGGCCATCTCTACGGCTGGGGGCTCTGCGCCAAGGCCACCGAAGCGGCCTCGGACGCCTGCATCAAGGAACACGGCATCGTCAACGACGT
This sequence comes from Streptomyces sp. NPDC052052, assembly GCF_040680455.1. Lineage (NCBI taxonomy): Bacteria > Bacillati > Actinomycetota > Actinomycetes > Kitasatosporales > Streptomycetaceae > Streptomyces > Streptomyces sp. NPDC052052. The sequence goes on from NZ_JBFAWU010000009.1 coordinate 215,270, forward strand.
CGTCGAGTACCTCGGTTACGACCAGATGCCGGCCATGCAGTGGACCGGGGCGGGCATCCTGCTCGCGGCCACCGTGGCGCTCACCGCTCTCACTCTGTGGCGGGTGTCGCGGAGGCCGCTCTAGGGCGGCGTACGGCGGTTTCGTATCGTTTCGACAGTCCGACAGGAGGTGAAGGCAGTGGTCGTGTTCCGCATCGACAGACGCAGCGGGGTGGCAACCTACCTCCAGATCGTGCGACAGGTCGAACAGGCGCTTCGGATGGGTGCGCTGGTGGCCGGCGACCGGCTGCCCACGGCCGCGCAGGTCGCGGCGGATACCAAGGTCAACCCCAACACGACGCTGAAGGCCTACCGCGAGCTGGAGCGCGGGGGCCTCGCCGAGGTCCGGCAGGGAGCGGGTACGTTCATCACGCGTTCCCTCGCACCGGCCCAGGAGGGCCCCGACTCCCCGTTGCGCTCCTCCCTCGTCCAGTGGCTGGACGAGGCACGGACCCAGGGCCTCAGCGGCCAGGAGGTCACCGCCCTCTTCCGGTCGGCCCACGCGGCGGTGTACCCGCCGGACGCGGAGGGATGAGGAGCGGCGCGGCCTCCGGCACGTTGGCTGAGGGTGCGTCGTCCGCCGGCGCACCTCCTTGCCGGGCGGGCCGGCGAGGTGGACGCCAGGCCCGGACGGCTGACACGCCCTCCGTCCACGCCGTCGCGGAAGCCGGGGGTCAGCCACTCAGCGCCTGCGCGAACGCTCCCGCCTCCTGCGCGACTCCGCTGCAGGTGTCGTCGGCCTTCGAGGTGTCCTCGTCGGCGCACTCCTGATCGCGGAAGGTGGCCCACTGGGAGAGCGCGCCCACTCCCCTGCGTTGGGCAAAGGCGCGCAGGGACGCCGCGTCGGCGAGAGTGAACGTCTCCCCCTCCACGTCGTTGACGCCGATCATCACGGTGATGTGCAGCGCCCGCCAGGCCGCGGTGTCCGACAGGCCCAGTACGTCGGTGAGCTGGTCGTGGGCCGCCTCGGCGGCCTGCTGCGCGTAGTCGCCCATGTCTCCGTCGTGTGCGGAGCTGTAGTTCATCGCCATGATGTTCACGGCGGACACCTCGACGTTCCGCTCTGCGGCGTCGCTCAGCAGGTCGATCCCGCTCGTCTCCAGGCCGTCCGGCATCACGGGCAGGGTGTACGTGACATCGAGGTCCCGCTCCTTCTGGAGCAGGCGCAGTGCCTGATCGCGGCGGATGACCGACGCCCGGTCGGTGAGCGCGTCGCCCTCGATGTCGAAGTCGGCCTTGGCCGCACCGACCGCGTCGAGCACCTGCGCGTAGGCGTCGGCCAACTCCCGGGCGCTGTCGCAGGTGAGCGCGAGCTCGTTGCCGGCAGCCCCGCCGAAGGAGACCCGGATGTCCGCGCCGGTCGCGGTGAGCGCGGCGATGCGCGAGGCCACCGCCTTGTCACCGGCCTTCGTGGTGCCGCCCCACAGGGGGGTGCAGCGGTCGCCGTCGGCGACGACGAAGGCGAGGTTGTACGTGTCGGGGGAGCCGGCCGAGTCCGTGTCGGCGGCGGTCGTGGCGCTGACGTACGGGGTGTACGCCGTTGTGGACGCCGAGGCTCCGGGGGCGGTCCCCGGCCCCGCGCTCCGTTCCTGGATCGCCGCCGTACCCGTCGCACAGGCGGAGCAGGCGAGTGGGAGTGCGAGCAATCCGGCGACGACGGACGTGACGCGCTTCGCGCGGCTGCCCGTACCACCGGAGGACCGCTTCGCTGAAATGTGCATGATGTTTGCACCTGCTCTCGTGAGGGTTGCCTCGAAACAGCGACAAGGAGGGACCGGAACACACTGAAACCTCTCATGCGCCCACTGTGAACGAGTCCACAGGACACTCACCGAAAAGAGCGGGAGCGAGGCGTTCATCAGCGTCAAACAGCAGGCCAGAGAGGCGGTTTGAGCACGCTGGACCTAGGGGCATGAGGGGCCGCCGGAGCGTTCATCCTCTCAGCTCTTCAACAGGTTGACCGCCGCTCCACAGCGTGCGGCCAGGAAAGGCCCAGATTTCACACATCGCCGTTTGCAAGCATGCGCACATGCAATCCGACGCCGCCATCGAGAACGACTCGACGCCACCCGACCGCCGCCGCAGGCACGCAGGTGCACACCGATCGCGTGCCGGGAGAGGAACCGGGGGCCAGGAGGGGCCCGTATTCGTGGACAGCTCCGGGCGCCGCGCCAGGCTGCTGCGCCGCGCGGGCATAGCGCTGGGCGTCTCCTGTGTCGGTTACGCGGCCGTGCTCGGCCTCGCGTTCATGGGAGGCATCTCCGTGTCGCCCTCGCAACTGCTGCCCTTCGGCGGCACTCCTGCCGCGCAGGGTGGACCGGCCGGGGGCATGCCTCCGGGCGCCGCGGTGGCGCCGCCGAGCGGGAGCCCCGGCGTCGGGGCGGACGGGTCGCTGTCACCCGCGGCTTCTCCCTCCGCTTCCGCCACCGGAGCCGCCCGATGAGTCAGACCCGTGACCGTTCCGCGGCCGGGCGACGGCACGCCACGCCGAGCAGGATCGGACGGGTCCGCCGCCAGGCGGTCCCGGCACCGCGCGTCGTCATCGCGCTTCTGCTGCTGCTCGGTCTCGTCTGCGTGATGCTGCTCGACGGCTATCTGCGGGCCGAGGTCGGAAACGACCAGCGGGTCCGCTCCGGAGCGAGCGCGAGCAATGTACCCGAGAGCGTCCTCGACGGCGGCCCCTTCCTCAGCTTCGAGGGAGGCACGGCGCGCACCCAGTCGGTGCCGGACAAGACGATCGTGCTGACCTTCGACGACGGTCCCGACCCCGAGTGGACCCAACAGGTCCTCGACATCCTGGACGACAACGACGTGCCGGGTACGTTCTTCCTCGTCGGCTCGATGATCTCGCGCTACCCCGACGTGGTGCGCCGCATGGTCGACGACGGCAACGAGGTGGGCATCCACACGTTCACACACGTCGACCTGTCGTACCAGAGCTCCTCCCGCGTCACCCGGGAGATCGCCCAGACGCAGCTCGCCCTCGCGGGGGCCGCGGGCATCACGACGACGCTGTTCCGCGCCCCGTACTCCTCCACCAACGACGCCATCGACAACTACAGCTGGCCCGTCTACCAGAAGCTCGGCGCCATGGGCTACACCAGTGTCTTCGTCGACACCGACAGCGAGGACTGGCAGAAGCCCGGCGTCAGCAAGATCGTCAAGTGGGCCACTCCGAAGAACGGCAAGGGCACTTCGGTGCTCTTCCACGACGCGGGCGGCGACCGGTCCCAGACGCTCGAGGCGCTGCCGCAGTACATCAAGAAGATGAAGGCGAAGGGCTACACCTTCACCACGGTCAGCGGCGCACAGACGACTACCAACACATCGACCGCACAGTCCACAGCGGGTGCCCCCAACGGACCCACCACCTCAAGCGACACCCGGCAGAACAACCCCGAGCAGGCCGCTCACCGGGCCGCGGACACCGTCACCCACGGGGAGGGCCGCGCCCTCCTCGCCGCGGTGGCCATCGCGGAGTGGACCGTGCCCGGCCTGGCCACCGCACTGGTGGTCGTCGGAGTCGCCGTGATGGGCAGGTTCGCCCTGATGCTCCTGCTCGCCCGGCGCCACTACCGGCAGCGCAACAGACGCCGCTTCGTCTGGGGACCCACGGTCACGGAACCGGTGAGCGTGATCGTGCCCGCGTACAACGAGAAGGAGTGCATCGCCAATACGCTCAAGTCGCTGGCGGCGAGCACCCATCCGATCGAGATCATTGTCGTCGACGACGGTTCGACCGACAACACCGCCGAGATCGCCGAGTCGCTGGGACTGCCCCATGTGCGGGTCGTCCGCCAGGAGAACGCGGGCAAGTCGGCCGCGCTCAACAACGGCGTGCGGCAGGCACGTTACGACATCGTCGTGATGATGGACGGCGACACCGTCTTCGAACCCGACACCGTCCACCGGCTCGTGCAGCCGTTCGGCGACCCTGAGGTCGGCGCGGTGGCCGGAAACGCCAAGGTCGGCAACCGCAACACACTGATCGGCGCCTGGCAGCACATCGAGTACGTGATGGGCTTCAACCTCGACCGCCGGATGTACGACCTGATGCGCTGCATGCCCACCATCCCGGGTGCGATCGGCGCCTTCCGCCGCGAGGCCGTACTGGCCGTCGGCGGAATGAGCGAGGACACGCTCGCCGAGGACACCGACATCACGATCGCCCTGCACCGCGCGGGGTGGCGGGTCGTGTACGCCGAGCACGCACGTGCCTGGACCGAGGCCCCCTCGTCGCTGGGCCAACTGTGGCGGCAGCGCTACCGCTGGAGCTACGGCACGATGCAGGCGCTCTGGAAACACCGCGGATCGGTCACGGACCGGGGGCCCTCGGGACGCTTCGGCCGGGTCGGCATGCCGCTGGTCGTCCTCTTCCAGATCGTCACGCCCGTCTTCGCCCCGCTGATCGACGTGTTCACGCTCTACGCGATGATCTTTGTCGACCTCAAGGCGTCCCTGCTGGCCTGGCTGGCCGTACTGGTGGTCCAACTGGTCTGCGCGGCCTACGCGTTCCGCCTTGACGGCGAGAAGTACCGCTACCTGCTGATGCTTCCGCTGCAGCAGCTGGCCTACCGGCAGCTGATGTATCTGGTGCTGATCCACTCATGTGTCACCGCCGCGACCGGCGGCCGGCTGCGCTGGCAGAAGCTGAAGCGCACCGGCGAGGTCGGTACGCCGACACCCGGCACGGAGGTGCGCTGATGGCGGGCGCACACCGCAGGGGAGCACCACCGCGGCCGCCGCGCACGCGGGAACCGGGGGCGCACCTCGTCACCGATGAGCCGGAGCACGCACCGTCGGGTCCCTCGGGCCCTGGCGCCCGGCGCGGCGGCCGTGACCGCTATGTCGACGCACTGCGGGCCTTCGCCCTGGTGCGCGTGGTCACGTATCACACCTTCGAATGGCCCTGGCTGGGGCTGGTCTTCCCGTCCATGGGGGTGATGTTCGCGCTCGCCGGATCGCTGATGGCGCGATCCCTGGAGCGGCCCGCCGTGCAGGTGATCCGCGGCCGGCTGCGCCGGCTGCTGATCCCGGTGTGGGTGTTCGCACTGGTGCTCGGTGTGGCGATGCTGCTGCACGGCTGGCTCCCCGGCGCCGACGCCCTGTACTGGGTGCTGCCGGTGGGCGATCCTCCCGGCAACGCGTGGGGCGAACAGGCGTGGGCGGTGCTCTGGTACCTGCGGGCCTATCTGTGGTTCGTCCTGCTGTCGCCGCTCCTGCTGCGCCTCTTCCGCCTCGCCCCGCTTCCCGTGCTCGCTCTGTCCCTCGTCCCCGTCGTGCTCCTGACGGTGGTGTGGAGCGTGCCGGACGGACGTCTGGGCAGTGCGCTCAGCGATCTGTCGATCTTCCTGTTCTGCTGGCTGCTGGGCTTCGCGCACCGGGACGGTGTCCTCGACCGGCTCCGTCCCGCGGCCGTCCTGGTCGCGGCGTCGGCCCTGATGGCGGTGGGCGGCTGGTGGGCTCTCCATCACCGGGTCGACGGTTCCTACGATCTCGACGACATCCCGCTCGCCCAGGCGCTGTGGTCCGCTGGATTCGTGCTGGTGCTCCTGCGCTTCCGGCCGGACTTCGGGTGGCTCGCCCGGCACTCCGTGGCGGACCGGATCGTGAAGGTCTTCAACGCCCGCGCCGTGACGGTCTATCTGTGGCACGAGGTCGCGCTGATGGTGAGCGTGCCGCTGATCGACCTGATGTGGAACGTGCCGGCCCTGGAACGGGATCTTCCGCTGGACAGCCCGTGGTTCCAGTTCGCGGTCGCCTGGGTGCTGATCGCCGGGGCGGTGGCGCTGTTCGGCTGGGTCGAGGACCTCGCGGCGAAGCGGGGGCCGCGGCTGCTGCCGTGACCTGTCCGCCCGCCGCGTCCCCGGCCGTCGACCGCCGGCCCTGAGCTGTCAGTCGGCGTGCCCCAGTTGGAGGTCACGTTCGGTACGCCCGCCACCGGCGACCTGGAGCACGGTGGCCACCGGCGGGTACCCGGCCGCGATCACCGTGTACTCACCGGTGGACAGGTCCACGAACCGGAAGGCGCCGTCGGGTCCGGTGGTGAGCGTGTCGACCACATTGCCCGCCGCGTCCAGGAGGGTGACCCGGGCGTCCTCGACGAGTCGGCCGCCGCTCGCCCGGACGACGCCGCGCAGCACCGCTCCCCCGGCGAGTTCGATGTCCTGCCGGGTCTCCCGGGCGGCCTGCACGCTCACCGGCAGCGCGGCAGGCCGGAAGGCGGGGGCACTGGCGGCGAGGGTGTACTCCCCGGCCACCAGCTCCGTGATCACGTAACCGCCTTCGCGACCGCTGCGAGTGGACGCGACGACTTCGCCCCGCACGTCGGTGAGTGTCACCGCGGCGTCGCGCACCGGAATGCCGTCGGCGGTGACGACGGTCCCGGCCAGGCGTCCGGCGCCGCCGAGCACCACGTCGAGGTCCACGGGCCGTTCGCCGACGGTCACGCTGACGGCCTGCGGCTGATGGCCCCCGGCAGCCGCGATGAGCACGTACGAGCCCGCGCCGGGCACGCTCAGCGCGTACCGCCCGTCGTCCGCGCTCGCACCGCGTCCGACCTGCTTTCCCTGGACGTCGATGAGGGTGAGCGCGGCACGTGGGACCTTCGTGCCGTCGGGGTGCTGGACGCTGCCGCACACCGGTACGCCCGACAGGTACACGGCGGACGACGGGGCTGCGGCGGCGGTGGGCGTGGTGCGTGCGGTGGGGATCGGCGCGGTTTCGGCGGAGGACTCGGGGCTTTGAGAGGTCACCAGCGGTTTCTCCTTGAGGAAGAAGGCGAAGAGCAGGCCGAGCACGAGCACCGGCACGAGGTAGAGGAAAATGCGCGGCATCGCGTCGGCGTATGCCTGGATGTAGCTGTCGCGGAGCGCGGGCTCCAGGGAGTGGACCAGTTGCGGGGTGATCGATTCGGGGTCGGGAAGGTCGACCCCGGACGGCAGACGCACCGCGAGGGCATCTGCCAGACGGCCCGCGAACAGCGTCCCGAAGACGGCGGCGCCGACGCTGCCGCCGATCTGCCGGAAGTAGTTGTTGGCGCTGGTGGCGGCGCCGAGGTCGGTGGGCTTCACGGAGTTCTGCACGGCGAGCACCAGAACCGGCATGACCAGGCCGATCCCGATACCGAGCACGGCCTGGGCGATGCTGTACTCGACGCGCGGGGTGTCCGTCTCCAGCCGGGAGAGCAGCCACATGCCGACCACCGAGATCGCGCCGCCGAGGATCGGATAGACGCGGTAGCGGCCGTTGCGGGAGATCAGCTGGCCGGAGACGACGGACGCGGCGACGATGCCGCCCATCATCGGGAGCATCAGCAGCCCCGACTCGGTGGCCGTGGCGCCGTCGACCATCTGAAGGAATGTCGGCAGGTAGCTGGCGGCACCGAACAGCGCGACCCCGACGACCGCGCCGACGAGCGCGGTGATGTTGAAGATGGAGTCGCGGAACAGCCGCAGCGGAATGATCGGTTCGACCGCCCGGCGCTCGACGACGAGGAAGAGCAGGGCCGTTCCGACGGCTCCGGCACCGAGCCCGAGGATGGTGGGCGAGCCCCAGGCGTACTCCGTGCCGCCCCAACTGGTGAGCAGCACCAGGCAGGTGGAGGCGGCGGCGAGCAGCAGCGCACCGAGGATGTCGAGCCGGGGCCGGGCGGTGGGCCTGGGGAGCTTCAGTACGACGGTGATGACGGCGAGGGTGATCAGGCCGAAGGGGACGTTGATGTAGAAGCACCAGCGCCAGGAGGCGTGGTCGGTGAAGAATCCGCCGAGCAGCGGGCCGGCGACGGAGGCGAGGCCGAAGGCGGCGCCGATGAGTCCCATGAACCGGCCGCGTTCCCTGGGCGGTACGACATCCGCGATGATCGCCTGGACACCGATCATGAGTCCGCCGCCGCCGATGCCCTGGACGGCACGGAAGGCGATCAGTTCGTCCATGGTGCGGGACCAGCCGGCCAGCGCCGAGCCGAGGACGAAGACGACGATCGCGAACTGGAAGACGCCCTTGCGGCCGAAGAGGTCGCCGAGCTTTCCGTAGATCGGCAGCCCGATCGTGGAGGCGAGGAGGTAGGCGGTGACGGCCCAGGACATCTTCTCCAGGCCGTGCAGCTCACCGACGATCTTGGGCAGTGCGGTGGCGACGATCATCTGGTCGAGCGCCGCGAGCAGGAGCGTGAGCATCAGCCCGAGGAAGACCAGCCGGATGTGGCGGGGGTCGGTCCCCGGTGCGGCGGGCGTTGCGACGGGTGCCGCTTCCTCTTCCGCCGCTGCCGCAGGAGGCGATAAGGCCGGCGTGTTCGCCGCCCCGGCGGTGCCCGCACCGTCCGGCCCGTCCTCCAACAGAGTGATCCCACCCGCCACGTACCGCTCCCCTCATCGCATCCGCGCCGCCCATTTCTCGCATTGCGCGACGAGGAAGGGCAAACCGATGAGGGGGCGCTGACGGCGCACTCGGGAGGCTTAGCCGCCGGTGAGAGGCACTACGGCGCACAACCGGGGAGGCCGGGAGAACCACCCGATCCGGTGAGACCGATCAAGAGACCGGGAAGCCGCTTCCCGGTCTCTTCTACTTCCCGGTCCTGGCTACTTCCCGGCCTCGGCTACTTCTCGACCTCGGCGGCGAGGTTCTGCAGCAGTTCGTCGTAGATCCTCGCCAGACCCTTGGGCGCGAAGGTCCTCTCGAAGAATCCGCCGATGCCGCCCGCACCGTTCCAGACGGTCGACACGACCGCCTTCGACTTGCCCTCACCGGCCGGAGTGACGATCCAGGTGGTGACCATGGAGGAGTTGCGGTCCTTCTCCACGAGCTGCCCGTCGGTGGGCTCGGTGACCTCCAGCAGGCAGTCACGGACCCGCTTGCTGGTGGCCTGGAGCTTCCAGTGGACGAGGGTGCCCTCGCCGTCACCGCCCTCGCGCACCTCGTACTCGCTGAAGTGTCCGGGCAGCACCTTCCTCCGGGTCTCCTGGTAATCGGCCAGCGCGTCGAACACCGTCTCCGCGTCCGCCGCGATGACCCGCTCCGTCGTGGCCTCGACCTGCGCCATGCCTGCTCCTCCAGCACTTGGTTGTTCGGGTGTGCCGAGCCAACCATCTCCGGCAGTCCGCTCAAAATCGGGATGGGACGAATGGGGCGAAATGATCAATGGAATACGCGTTCCCTTCTCCGGCCAGTGTCCACATCGCTGAGCGCCGAGCCTGCTTGCCGCACCTCGTGAGCGTGAGGGTCCGGTCGGTGGCCTGATCGGTACGCGAGCCTTGATCGCTTCCAAGCTCGGTGGCTAGGTTGGCCGGCATGGCTGACCCCAGACCCCTCGCCTGGCCACCTGCCCCGATCAGGACCGAGCGGCTCGTACTCCGCGAGTCCGAGGCCCGGGACCGCGCGGCAGTCATTGAGCTGAGCGCCTCGCCAGAGGTGGGCACCTACCTCGGCGGCCCTCGACCGCGCGCCGAACTCGAACGCACGGTGCCCGAGGTGCCCGGGCGGCGCCCAGGCTTCTTCATGGTCGAGCTCGACGGAGCGACGATCGGCACCCTCCAGCTCGACCCGCACGACCCCGAGCGTCCGGGGAACCGTCCGGAGGCCGGGGGGACCGAACTCGGATACTTGTTCCTGCCGGGGACGTGGGGACGCGGATACGCCACCGAGGCGTGCACGGCGGCACTCGACTGGTTCGCCGGCGCGCTGCCCGGTGAGCCGGTGGTGCTCTACACCCAGACCGCCAACACCCGCTCGATGCGCCTCGCGGCGAAGCTCGGGTTCACCGAACTGGAACGGTTCGAGGCGTACGGCGCCGAACAGTGGCTCGGCGTGTGGTCTTCGGTCACGCCGCCCGCTTGAGCTCGCGCTCGACAGCGCGGATCCATGGTGTCATCGAGCGGTGGCCGGCCTCGGCGCGGACGGCCATCGCATACGCCAGAGCCGTGCGAGGGCGACAGGCGACGTGAACCACTCCTCAACTCGGCTTGAATCCGTGGTCTCCAGACGCTCGTGACTGCGGGATGCCCGACCCGTCCGCACAGGCAATTGGGTCAACTCTCGACAGAACAGGTCCATCCGGGCATCGATGTGGGGAGCATGCGGCGGGGGCTGCATCCCGTGCAGCCGCATTCCCCCACCACGGGAGGCCATATGACGAAGCGTCCAGGAATTCTGCTCGCCGCCGGTGTGACGGTCGCCGGCCTGGTGACCGCCGCTCCGGCCACCGCCGAGACCGCTGCGCGGCACGCACCGGATCGGCTCACATGGACCGACTGCCCCACCAAGACGTATCCGAGGCTGCAGTGCTCATCGGTCAGCTCTCCGCTCGACCATGACGATCCGTCGGGTCGCCGCATCACCCTCGCCCTGTCCCGGATCCCGCACACCGCGACGACCTTCCAGGGCCCTCTGTTCGTCAATCCGGGCGGCCCCGGGGGCAGCGGGCTGTCGATGGCCGGTTTCGTGGCGTCCTCGCTGCCGAAGGCGGTGGCCGCGCAGTACGACGTGATCGGCTTCGACCCGCGCGGCGTCGGGAAGAGCCGGCCGGCGCTGGACTGCGTACCGAAGTACTTCGAGCCGCCGCGCCCCGCCTCCGTGCCGGATGCGCCCGGCGTCGAGGAGGCCAACCGGAACCGGGCCCGTTCGTTCGCCGAGGCCTGTGGGCAGAAGTACCCGGATCTCCTGCCGTACATGGACACCGTCAGCGCGGCCAAGGACCTCGACGTGATCCGCGAGGCGACCGGCTCCGGGCAGATCAACTACTTCGGTTACTCCTACGGGACCTACCTCGGCGCGGTGTACGCCAAGCTGTTCCCGGAGCGGGTGCGCCGTCTGGTGCTGGACTCGAACGTCGACCCGGACGGCGTCTGGTACGACGACAACATCGGGCAGAACTACGCCTTCGACGCCCGGCACAAGGCGTTCGCCGCCTGGGTGGCGAAGCACGACAGCAGCTACCGGCTCGGCAGCGACCCGGCGGAGGTCGAGGCCGCCTGGTACGCGATGCGGAAGGCCGTCGGGGCGCGCCCCGCGGGCGGCAAGGTCGGGACGGCCGAACTGGAGGACACGTTCCTTCCCGGCGGCTACTACAACGGCTACTGGCCCTCCCTGGCCGAGGCGTTCGCGGCCTATGTGAACGACCATGACGAGGACGCGCTGGTGAAGGCGTACCAGAGGTACGGCGCGGTCGACGCGAAGGGCGACAACGGGTATGCGGTCTACTCGGCCGTGCAGTGCCGCGACGCCGAGTGGCCCCGCCCCTGGAGCACCTGGCGCAACGACAGCTGGCGCGTCCAGGCCAAGGCACCCTTCTACACCTGGAACAACACCTGGTACAACGCGCCGTGCGCCGACTGGCCGGTGGAACCGCTGAACCCGGTCCGGGTCACCAACAGGAGCCTGCCGCCGGTGCTGCTCTTCCAGGCGACCGAGGACGCGGCCACGCCGTACGAGGGCGGAATCACCCTCCACCGCCAACTGCACGGCTCCCGGCTGGTCGTCGAGCAGGGCGGCGGCAACCACGGCATCACCCTGAGCGGGAACGACTGCCTGGACACCTACCTCGCGGACTATCTCGCCAAGGGCGCCGTCCCGCGCGCGAAGGGCAGCCGCGCCGACCCGGACGCCTTCTGCGCCAAGTCCCCGGACCCGCAGCCGCTGACCGACCAAGCGGCCCCGAAGTCGGCCCGGGGAGCGGAGTCCGCCACCAGGGGCAGCATCCTGCACAGGCTGCTGGGCTTCCGCGGCTGACGGCACACGGCCTCTGGCCGACATCACCCGCGGGTCGTCACGGCGCGGATGCGCCACGACGGCCCGCGGCACGTCCACGGTCCGGGCCCGGCCCTGCGCCCTAGGTGCGCTGGGTGCGCACGCTCATCCCCTCTGCCCCGGCAGCCGGCTGAGGGCGTCGCGTGCCGCGTCACCCAGGCGCGGGTGCGGCAGGGCCGCCTCCAGCACCGGGCGGGCCTGCCGGTCCCCGAGCAGGCCGAGCCCTTCCACACAGGCGAGCGCGACCCGCCAGTGCGGTTCGTCCGAGGCCAGGAGGCGCCCCAGGGTGCTCATCAGCGCCGGTACGGACTCCGGGGCCCGCAGCGTGGTGAGCAGCCGCACCGGATGCAGGGCGTAGGCGGTGCGCAGGGTGTTCGTCGCCAGTGCGGCGGCGGCCCGGGGCGTGCGGGGGTCGCCGAGGCGCGCCAGGGCGTGGGCGGCGCTCACGCAGCGCTCCGGGTCGCGGTGGTTGAGCAGCAGGACCAGCGTCTCGAAGGCCCGCCGGTCGCCGTCGCAGCCGAGCCGGAACGCGGCGAGTTCCCGGGCCCACAGCGGGCGGTCGGGTTCCACCAGGACCCGGGCCAGTTCCTCGTGGTCATCGGTGGCGAGCAGCCCGCGGTAGGCTGCCGGCTCCCCCGCCTCTTGCGCCAGCCGGTCCACCAGCGACCGGAACTCCTCGTCCATGACCGTCAGCGTATCGACGACGACCGTGCGTGTGACCCGAAGCACAGGAATCCGGGGCTGGCGCGCTCGTTACCGACCGGTTAAGCTCATGTGAGCGGGACACACTCCCGTCGGCTCCGGTGGCCTGGTGACGCAGCCACCCGGAGTGCTTGTCGGTTCGGCAGCATCGTGAGACGTGACTCCGGGACAGAGTCCGTCGCCCCTTCCCGGTCCGGGCGTGCCCCGCGCGCCCCGGTCCTGAGCACCACGACACGCAACTCCCGCACGCCCTGCGCCCTTTCATCCCCTCAGCGCGCCGTGCCTCCTCACAGCCGTCACTCATTCTCTGGAGTCCCGTGATGGACACCCCGCTCAGCACCATCGCCGTCGTCGGTCTCGGCACCATGGGAACCGGCATCGCCGAAGTCCTGACCCGTGCAGGCCACGAGGTCATCGGTATCGACATCGACGGCGCGGCCGCCCGTCAGGCCGTCGCCACCCTGGAAGCAGCCACCGCCCGCGCCGTGCGGCGCGAGCGGATCACCGAGGAGGAGCGGAGCGAGATCCTCACCCGGTTCCGCACCTCCGGCGACCTCCGGGCCGCCGCGGAGGCTGAGCTGGTCATCGAGGTCGTGCCCGAGTCGTACGAGCTCAAGCAGCAGGTCTTCCGGGAGCTCGACGCGATCGTCTCCCCCACCGCGATCCTGGCGACCGGGACCAACGCCCTGTCGGTGACCCGGCTCGCCGCCGAGTCGCTGCATCCCGAGCGGGTGATCGGGATGCACTTCTTCAACCCGGCGCCCGTCATGAAGCTGGTCGAGGTGGTCTCCTCGGTGCTGACCGCGCCGCCGGCCGTCGAGGCGGTCACCGAGCTCGCCCGCAGCCTGGGCAAGGAGCCGGTCGCGGTCGGCGACCGGCCCGGTTTCGTCGCCGACGGGCTGCTGTTCGGGTACCTCAACCAGGCCGCCGCGATGTACGAGGCGAACTACGCGTCGCGTGAGGACATCGACGCGGCGATGAAGCTGGGCTGTGGCCTGCCGATGGGCCCGCTCGCCCTGCTCGACCTGATCGGGATCGACACCGCCCGCACCGTCCTGGAGGCCATGTACTCCGCGTCGCACGACCGGCTGCACGCCCCGGCCCCCATCCTCGGGCAGCTCAGCGAGGCGGGGCTGACCGGCCGCAAGTCGGGCCGCGGCTTCTACACGTATGCCGAGGCGGGCAGCCCGACCGTGGTGCCGGATGCGCTCACCCCGTCCGGGAGCGCAGCGGCGGACGGCGGGCGCACCGTGGGGTCCGTGGGTGTCGCGGGCTCCGGGACGATGGCCTCGGGGATCGCGGAGGTCTTCGCGAAGGCCGGGTACGACGTGGTGCTGGCGGCCCGCAGCCCGGAGAAGGCGGACACGGCGAAGGGCCGGATCGCCACGTCGCTGGAGCGTTCCGTCACCAAGGGGCGGATGACCGCCGAGGCACGGGACGAGACCCTGTCGCGGATCACCACCGCCGGTTCCCTGGACGCCTTCGCCGATGTCGATCTGGCGGTCGAGGCGGTCGCCGAGGACCTCTCGGTCAAGCAGCAGCTGTTCGGGACGATGGACAAGGTCTGCAAGCCGGGCGCGGCGCTTGCCACGACCACCTCGTCGCTGCCGGTCGTGGCCATCGCCCGGGCCACCTCGCGCCCGCAGGACGTCATCGGGATGCACTTCTTCAACCCGGCGCCCGCGATGAAGCTGGTCGAGGTCGTCCGTACGGTGCTGACCGCCGACGATGTGCACGCCACCGTCCGGGACGTGTGCGTCAAGATCCGCAAGCACCCGGTGGACTGCGGGGACCGGGCCGGCTTCATCGTCAACGCGCTGCTGTTCCCGTACCTCAACAACGCGATCAAGATGGTCGAGGAGCACTACGCGAGCCTCGACGACATCGACGCCGCGATGAAGCTGGGCGGAGGCTACCCGATGGGCCCGTTCGAGCTCCTCGACGTCGTGGGCCTGGACGTCTCGCTCGCCATCGAGAAGGTGCTGCACAGCGAGTTCCGCGACCCGGGCCTGGCCCCGGCGCCCCTGCTGGAGCATCTGGTGGCCGCGGGCTGCCTCGGCCGCAAGACGGGGCGCGGCTTCCGCGAATATGCCCGGCGCTGAGCCGGGAGCCGGGTGGGGAGGGCTGCTCGACCCGTCGGGCGGCCCGCCCCCACGGGCGCAGTCACCCGCACCGATGCAGTACGTTCACACCATGTCCCAGCCTGCCAGGTCCCCCCGTGTCTCCGCCGCGCCCGAAGCCCAGGAGAGTGCCGCAGGCACCCGTGCCGCCGCCCAACGGCTCAAAATGCGCCGCGAACTGGCCGCCGCGGCCATGGAACTCTTCGCCACAAAGGGGTACGAGGCGACCACGGTCGACGAGATCGCGGGCGCCGCGGGGGTCGCCCGGCGGACCTTCTTCCGGCACTTCCGCTCCAAGGAAGAGGCGATCTTCCCGGACCACGACGACACCCTCGTCAGGGCCGAGGCCGTCCTCCACGCCGCCCCCGCACACGAGCATCCGCTCGACACCGTCTGCCGCGGCATCAAGGAAGTCATGAAGATGTACGCGGCGAAGCCCGCGGTCTCCGTGGCCCGCTACAAGCTGACCCGCGAGGTCCCCACCCTGCGCGAGGCCGAGATCGCCTCGGTGGCCCGCTACGAGCGGCTGTTCACGCGCTATCTGCTGGGCCACTTCGACGAGCGCGACCACCAGGTCGGCAATGACGACCCGCTGCTCGCGGAGGTCGCGGCGTCCGCCGTCGTCACCGCGCACAACCATGTGCTGCGCCGCTGGCTGCGGGCGGGCGGTGAGGGCGACGTGGAGGCCCAGCTCGACCATGCCTTCGCGATCGTCCGCGACACGTTCGGGACCGGCATCGGGGCGGGCCGGATCGCCGGTGCCGAACCGGCGAGGCAGCCGGCCGCCACGATGGCCTCCCAGGGCGAGGTACTGGTCGCGGTGGCGCGGACGGACGCCCCGCTCGACGAAGTGATGCACACGATCCAGCAGGCGCTCAAGAGCCGCTGAACGGCCGGGCCGGCCCCGCTCGACGGACGGGGCCGCTGCCCCCTGCCCCGTACCGGAAACCCGGTTGCCGCCCATCGCACCCGGTGCTGGGGTGTGCGGATGACACGCTCTGAGCACGACACACTCCTGTCCCTCTTCGACGGTGAGATGCGTGAGCGCGCCCGCCCCGACGGCCCCGGCGTCCGCGTCGAGCGCGCCGACGGTGTCGTACGGCAGGTCGGCTCGGCCGACGACTGGAACGGGGTCGTCTGGTCGGCCCCGGACCTGGACGCCGCACGGGCGGACGCGGCGATCGCGGCACAGGTGGCGTGCTACACGGCACTGGGGCACGACGCATTCGAGTGGAAGCTGTACGCGCACGACCGGCCGGCGGATCTGGCGGAGCGGCTGCTGGCGGCCGGTTTCGAGGCGTCGGAGCCGGAGACCCTGCTGGTCGCCCCGGTCACGGACCTCTCGACGGTGGTGGAGCTGCCCGAGGGCGTCCGGTTGCGCATGGTGCGTGACGAGGACGACGTCGACCTGATGACCCGCGTCCACGAGCAGGCATTCGATGCGGACGGCTCCCGACTGCGGCATCAGGTCCTGGCCAGGCTGGCCGAGGCCCCGGACAGCTTTGCCGGCGTCCTCGCGATGGCGGGCGACGAGCCGGTGAGCTCGGCCAGGATGGAGCTGTACCCGGGAACGGGCTTCGCGGGCCTCTGGGGCGGCGGAACGGTCGAGGCGTGGCGCGGGAGGGGCATCTACCGGGCCCTGGTCGCCCACCGCGCCCGGATCGCGGCGGAGCGCGGCTACGGCTACCTCCAGGTCGATGCCTCCGACCAGAGCTGCCCGATCCTCCGACGCCTCGGGTTTCTGGAGCTGAGCACCACGACTCCGTACGTGCGCCGCCTCTCCTCCTGACCCCACCCGAGCGGACGGAACCACCCAAAACACCCCTCCCCCTGCTCATGCGTGCCCGGCGGGTGACAACCGAGGGAAATTGTTGGCACCCAGTGCCTTGCCAGGTGTCACGGAGTGCCATACGTTGAAGTTGTCCGGGCGGCCGGCGTACTGAGACCTCACGTACGCCGGCTGTCCCCGCAAGCCATGTGCGTGCGCGCCCGGACGCCTGCGTCACAGGCACACCTTCTGCTCCACAGAGCAAGCCAGCCGTACCAGCCGAACCGACGGCAGCACCTCCCCACCACAGCTCCCCTTCTGCTCGCAGGGATCCTCAAGCGTTCCCTCAGCGCCCCTTCCGCCGGAGGCACACCGTGAAGGAAATCCTGGACGCGATCCAATCGCAGGACAGCACGGCCGCGGACTTCGCGGCCCTGTCCATCCCCGAGTCGTACCGCGCGGTGACCGTGCACAAGGACGAGACCGAGATGTTCGCGGGACTCGCCACCCGCGACAAGGACCCCCGCAAGTCGCTGCACGTCGACGAGGTGCCGGTGCCCGAACTCGGGCCCGGCGAGGCGCTGGTCGCCGTCATGGCCAGCTCGGTGAACTACAACTCCGTGTGGACCTCGATCTTCGAGCCGCTGTCCACCTTCGGCTTCCTGGAGCGCTACGGCAGGCTCAGCGAGCTCACCAAGCGCCATGACCTGCCGTACCACGTCATCGGCTCCGACCTCGCGGGCGTCGTCCTGCGCACCGGCCCCGGCGTCAACGCCTGGCACCCCGGCGACGAGGTCGTCGCGCACTGCCTCTCGGTCGAGCTGGAGTCCTCGGACGGCCACAACGACACGATGCTCGACCCCGAGCAGCGCATCTGGGGCTTCGAGACCAACTTCGGCGGCCTCGCGGAGATCGCGCTCGTCAAGTCCAACCAGCTGATGCCGAAGCCGAAGCACCTCAGCTGGGAGGAGGCCGCGGCCCCTGGGCTGGTCAACTCCACCGCGTACCGCCAGCTCGTCTCGCGCAACGGCGCCGGTATGAAGCAGGGCGACAACGTGCTGATCTGGGGCGCGAGCGGCGGACTCGGTTCCTACGCCACGCAGTTCGCCCTGGCGGGTGGCGCCAACCCGATCTGTGTCGTCTCCAGCGAGCAGAAGGCGGACATCTGCCGGAAGATGGGCGCCGAGGCGATCATCGACCGCAACGCCGAGGACTACAAGTTCTGGAAGGACGAGCACACCCAGGACCCGCGCGAGTGGAAGCGGTTCGGCAAGCGCATCCGTGAACTCACCGGCGGCGAGGACGTGGACATCGTCTTCGAGCACCCGGGCCGCGAGACGTTCGGCGCCTCGGTCTACGTGACCCGCAAGGGCGGCACCATCGTCACCTGCGCCTCGACCTCCGGCTACAACCACGAGTACGACAACCGCTATCTGTGGATGTCGCTGAAGAGGATCGTGGGCTCGCACTTCGCCAACTATCGCGAGGCGTGGGAGGCCAACCGCCTGGTGGCCAAGGGCAAGATCCACCCGACGCTGTCGAAGGTCTACTCGCTGGAGGACACCGGTCAGGCCGCGTACGACGTCCACCGCAACCTCCACCAGGGCAAGGTCGGGGTCCTGGCGCTGGCGCCGCGCGAGGGCCTGGGCGTGCGCGACCCGGAGCTGCGCGAGAAGCACATCGACGCCATCAACCGCTTCCGGGACGTCTGAGATGACGCGCCCCCGGAAGGACCGCCCGTGGCTCATGCGGACGTACGCCGGTCACTCGACCGCCGAGGCGTCCAACGAGCTCTACCGCCGCAACCTCGCCAAGGGCCAGACGGGTCTGTCGGTCGCCTTCGACCTGCCGACGCAGACCGGGTACGACCCCGACCACATCCTCGCCCGCGGCGAGGTCGGCCGGGTCGGCGTGCCCGTGTCGCACCTCGGTGACATGCGCCGACTGTTCCAGGACATCCCCCTGGAGCAGATGAACACCTCGATGACCATCAACGCCACCGCGATGTGGCTGCTGGCGCTCTACCAGGTGGTCGCGGAGGAGCAGGGCGCGGACGTCGCCCGGCTCCAGGGCACCACGCAGAACGACATCGTCAAGGAGTACCTCTCGCGCGGGACACACGTCTTCCCGCCCGGGCCCTCCCTGCGGCTGACCACCGACATGATCACGTACACGGTCAACCACATCCCGAAGTGGAACCCGATCAACATCTGCAGCTACCACCTGCAGGAGGCGGGGGCCACTCCGGTCCAGGAGATCGCGTACGCCATGTCGACGGCCATCGCGGTCCTGGACGCCGTACGCGACTCCGGCCAGGTGCCCGAGCAGAAGTTCGGGGACGTCGTGGCACGGATCTCGTTCTTCGTGAACGCGGGCGTCCGCTTCATCGAGGAGATGTGCAAGATGCGCGCCTTCGGCCGCATCTGGGACCAGGTCACCCGCGAGCGCTACGGCATCGCCGACGCCAAGCAGCGCCGCTTCCGCTATGGCGTCCAGGTCAACTCGCTCGGACTGACCGAGGCCCAGCCGGAGAACAACGTCCAGCGCATCGTCCTCGAAATGCTGGCCGTCACCCTGTCCAAGGATGCCCGCGCCCGGGCCGTCCAGCTGCCGGCCTGGAACGAGGCGCTGGGCCTGCCCCGGCCCTGGGACCAGCAGTGGTCGCTCCGTATCCAGCAGGTCCTCGCGCACGAGAGCGATCTGCTGGAGTACGAGGACATCTTCGCCGGATCGCATGTCATCGAGGCGAAGGTGGACGAGCTGGTCACCGAATCGCTCGCCGAGATGGCCCGGATCGAGCAGATGGGCGGCGCCATGGCGGCCGTCGAGTCCGGCTATCTGAAGTCCGAGCTGGTTTCCTCGCACGCCGCCCGGCGGGCCCGGATCGAGGCCGGCGAGGAGGAGATCGTCGGGGTCAACATCCACGGGACGACGGAACCGAACCCGCTCACCGCCGACCTCGACGGGGCGATCATGACGGTCGACCCGGCCAATGAGGCCAGGGTCGTCACCGCCCTCCACGAATGGCGCGACAACCGCGACGAGGCCCGTGCCACCGACGCGCTGGCCGCACTGAAGAAGGCCGCCGCGGGCACCGAGAACATGATGGAAGCGACCCTGGAGTGCGCCCGCGCGGGTGTCACCACCGGCGAGTGGTCCTGGGCGCTGCGCGATGTCTTCGGCGAGTTCCGGGCGCCGACGGGTGTCTCGTCGGCCCCGGTCGCGGTCACCGCAGAGGCCGGCACACCGCTCGCCCTGGTCCGCGAGAAGGTCGCCCGCACCGCGGCCGACCTGGGCGCCGGGCGGCTGCGGCTGCTGGTCGGCAAGCCCGGCCTGGACGGGCACTCCAACGGTGCCGAACAGATCGCCGTACGGGCCCGCGACGCCGGCTTCGAGGTCGTCTACCAGGGGATCAGGCTGACCCCCGAGCAGATCGTCTCGGCCGCCCTCGCCGAGGACGTGCACTGCGTCGGTCTGTCGATCCTGTCCGGCTCGCACGCCGAACTCGTCCCCGACGTGCTGACCCGGCTGCGCGAGGCGGGCGCCACCGACATTCCGGTGATCGCGGGTGGGATCATTCCTCCCGCCGATGCCGCGGCCCTGCTCTGGGCCGGAGTCGCCGCCGTATTCACCCCGAAGGATTTCGGTATCACGGAGATCATCGGCCGTATCGTCGACGAGATCCGGAAAGCCAACAAGCTCGACCCCCTGGAGGTCCCCGCATGACTGCCGTCAACCGCCTGCGTCCGCGCCGCTCGTGCCTGGCCGTACCCGGCTCGAACCCGCGGTTCCTGGAGAAGGCGCAGGGGCTCCCGGCCGACCAGGTCTTCCTCGACCTGGAGGACGCCTGCGCGCCGCTGGCCAAGGAGGGCGCCCGGCACACCATCGTCGACGCGCTGAACAACGGCGACTGGACGGGCAAGACCCGGGCCGTCCGGGTCAACGACTGGACGACGCACTGGACGTACCGCGACGTCGTCACGGTCGTCGAGGGCGCGGGCCAGAACCTGGACTGCATCATGCTGCCGAAGGTGCAGGACGCCCAGCAGGTCGTCGCCCTGGACCTGCTGCTCACCCAGATCGAGAAGACGATGGGCTTCGAGGTCGGCAGGATCGGCATCGAGGCGCAGATCGAGAACGCCAAGGGCCTGGTGAACATCGACGACATCGCCGCCGCGTCGCCCCGTCTGGAGACCCTGATCTTCGGCCCGGCCGACTTCATGGCGTCGATCAACATGAAGACCCTGGTCGTCGGGCAGCAGCCGCCCGGGTACGGCGCGGACGCGTACCACTACATCCTGATGCGCATCCTGATGGCGGCCCGTACGCACGACCTCCAGGCGATCGACGGCCCCTTCCTCCAGATCCGGGACGTGGACGCCTACCGCGAGGTCGCCGGCCGTGCGGCCGCGCTGGGCTTCGACGGCAAGTGGGTGCTGCACCCCGGCCAGGTCGAGGCCGCCAACGAGGTCTTCTCGCCCACCCAGGAGGACTACGACCACGCCGAGCTGATCCTCGACGCATACGAGTGGTGCACCTCGGAGAAGGGCGGCAAGAAGGGCTCGGAGATGCTCGGCGACGAGATGATCGACGAGGCCAGCCGCAAGATGGCACTCGTCATCGCGGGCAAGGGCCGCGCGGCCGGGATGCAGCGCACCACCAAGTTCGAAGCGCCGGAGGCCTGACATGCAGTTCGGACGCACCTATGAGGAGTTCGAGGTCGGCGCGGTCTACAAGCACTGGCCCGGAAAGACGGTCACCGAGTACGACGACCACCTGTTCTGTCTGCTGACCATGAACCATCACCCGCTCCACATGGACAGCAACTACGCGGAACGGACGACCGACTTCGGCAAGAACGTCGTCGTCGGCAACTACATCTACTCGCTGCTGCTCGGCATGTCCGTTCCGGACGTCTCCGGGAAGGCGATCGCCAACCTCGAGATCGAGTCGCTGAAACATGTCGCCCCGACCTTCCACGGCGACACGATCTACGGCGAGACGACCGTGCTGGACAAGACCCCGTCGAGGTCCAAGAGCGACCGGGGAATCGTCCACGTGGAGACCCGGGGGTACAAGCAGGACGGCACGCTCGTGTGCGTGTTCCGTCGCAAGGTGATGGTCCCCACCGAGACGTACATCAAGGAGCGCGGCGGGGAGCAGCCCGGCCGTCCCGAGCTGAACCAGCCTTCCCAGAAGAACGCGGAGAAGTAGCCATGACGCGACTTGCCCAGACCTCGGGCCTCAACGATGTCCAGCAGGAAATCCTCTCCACGGTCCGGGACTTCGTCGACAAGGAGATCATTCCGGTCGCGACCCAGCTGGAGCACCGGGACGAGTACCCGACCGAGATCGTCGAGGGCCTCAAGGAACTCGGTCTGTTCGGACTGATGATTCCGGAGGAGTACGGGGGGCTGGGCGAGTCGCTGCTCACCTACGCACTGTGCGTGGAGGAAATCGCCCGCGGCTGGATGAGCGTGTCGGGAATCATCAACACGCATTTCATCGTGGCCTACATGCTCAAGCAGCACGGCACCCAGGAACAGAAGGACACGTTCCTGCCGCGGATGGCACTGGGCGAGGTCCGTGGCGCGTTCTCGATGTCCGAGCCGGGGCTGGGCTCCGATGTCTCGGCGATCACGTCCAAGGGCGTCAGGGACGGCGAGGAGTACGTCCTGAACGGCCAGAAGATGTGGCTGACGAACGGGGGTACGTCCTCGCTCGTCGCCGTGCTGTGCCGGAGTGACGAAGGCCACCCCGAGGGAACCGCTCCGCACAAGTCGATGACGACGTTCCTGGTGGAGAAGGAGCCCGGTTTCGGTGAAGTGCGGCCCGGACTCACCATTCCCGGCAAAATTGACAAAATGGGTTACAAGGGTGTCGATACCACCGAACTCATCATGGACGGGCTGCGCATTCCGGCCAATCGAGTGCTGGGCGGCACCACCGGCCGAGGGTTTTACCAAATGATGGACGGCGTCGAGGTCGGCCGGGTGAATGTCGCGGCCCGTGGCTGCGGAGTCGCGCAGCGTGCATTCGAGCTGGGCGTTTCCTATGCACAGCAGCGCCAGACCTTCGGAAAGCCGATCGCTCAGCATCAAGCGATCCAGTTCAAGCTGGCCGAAATGGCCACCAAGGTCGAGGCCGCCCATGCGATGATGGTCAACGCAGCCCGCAAAAAGGACTCCGGGGAACGAAACGACCTGGAGGCAGGGATGGCGAAGTACCTCGCCTCCGAGTACTGCAAGGAAGTCGTCGAGGACGCCTTCCGTATCCACGGCGGTTACGGCTTCTCCAAGGAGTACGAGATCGAGCGCCTCTACCGGGAGGCACCGATGCTGTTGATCGGTGAAGGTACCGCCGAGATCCAGAAAATGATCATTGGGCGCCGACTCCTCGAGGAGTACCGGTTCCAGGGTTGATTGTCCCTTTCGAGGCGATTTAGCCGCGAAGAAGATCACACCCTGTCACCCTCAGGCGGCGCCTTCACGCCGTCCGACTCGGCTGCTGGCTTGCCCAGTTGCAGCTGGCAACCGATAACATCGCCGGAAAAGCCGCCGTCCCCCGTTGCCAGCGCGGCCTCATCCGCTACGAAGGTCATCCATGCCCGTCAGCCAAACCTCTGCACCGCGCGGCGGAGTCCGCCTTGCGCGCGGAGCTTCGCCGTGGCTCCTCCCGACCGTCGCCACCGCAGCACTCAGCCTCACCCGGGCCCGCAGGTCCGGACGCTGGGCCGCGGTGGCCGTGCCCACCACCGCGCTCGCGGCGGGCATGCTCTGGTTCTTCCGCGACCCCGAGCGCGAGATCACCCAGGGCCGGGTCATCTCTCCGGCCGACGGTGTGGTGCAGAGCATCATGCCGTGGAAGGACGGGCGCACCCGCGTCGCGATCTTCATGAGCCCGTTGAATGTCCACGTCAACCGTGCGCCCCTGGCCGGCACGGTGACCTCGGTCGAGCACATCCCCGGTGGGTTCGTCCCGGCGTTCAACAAGGAGAGCGAGAACAACGAGCGCGTTGTCTGGCACTTCGACACCGAGCTCGGCGACATCGAGATGGTGCAGATCGCGGGTGCGGTCGCCCGTCGGATCGTTCCCTACGTCCCGCGGGGAACGAAGGTGGAGCAGGGTGAGCGCATCGGTCTGATCCGCTTCGGCTCCCGAGTCGACATCTACCTTCCGGAAGGTATCGATGTCGCGGTCGAGGTCGGTCAGGCCACCACCGCGGGGGTGACTCGAATTGACCGTGATTGAACGTGACACCCAGGCCGGCTGGGTGCCCGAAGCGGATGCGGAGGAGGACCCCGGAGAGGACATGCCCCTCTCTCTCCGCCTGTCGATAGCGGACACCCTCACGCTCGGCAACGCCACGTGCGGTTTCATGGCGGTGTACTTCACCACCACCGGCATCCTGATCCCGCACCTCACGGGCAGCGACGAGAGCGGCATGGCCCGGCACTCCGCGGCCACCGCCGTGATCCTCATGCTCCTGGCCGCCGTGTTCGACCTCTTCGACGGGCTCGTGGCACGCAAGCTGCGCTCCTCGCCGATGGGGGCCGAGCTTGACAACCTCTCCGACCTGATCAGCTTCGGCCTCGCGCCGGCGTACTTCGTCCTCGTGTACGGCATGGTCGCGGACGACGCACACCAGCGGGTGTCGGCACTGGCGGCGATCGTGGTGCTGCTGGCGGTGGTGCTCAGACTTGCCAGATTCTCCTGCGTGACCATGAAGGACGGCATGTTCCAGGGCATGCCGAGCCCCTTCGGAGCGCTCACGGTCGTCTCGATCGTGCTCCTGGAGCTGCCCTTCGTCCCGACGCTCCTCGCGATCGTCGGAGTGGCGTGGCTGATGGTCAGCCGGGTCGAGTACCCGAAGCCGCGGGGCGTCCTCGCGGTGGCGATGCTCAGCTGGATCGTGGCCGCGATGGGGCTGCTCGCCGCGTGGGCGTTCGACGCTCCCGGTGGTCAGCTGCTCCTCCAGACCGGCTGTGCGCTCCAGGTGGTCCTCGGAGCGGTGATCCCGCTCTTCGCGACGGCGCGGCGGGTCAACACCTTCCGCGGCAACCGGCGTGACGCACGGGCGGCGCAGCTGCCGTAACGGCGGGAAGAACACATGACGAGGGCCCCGGGTGATCCCACACCCGGGGCCCTCGCGCATGTCCGAGGGACGCCGGACTCGGGGCGACGAGTCCGGTTCTCATCCGGGCACGAGGACGGCTGCCCCGTTCACCCGGTCCCCCGCCAGATCTTCCAGTGCCCGGTCGGCTCTGCTCAGCGGATAGGGGGTCACCGTGGCCCGGATGCCCACGCGACCGGCCAGGGCGAGGAATTCCCGGCCGTCCTCGCGGGTGTTCGAGGTGACGCTGCGCAGATCGCGCTCCTGGAACAGATGGCGCTGGTAGTTCAGCACCGGGATGTCGGACAGATGGATCCCGGCGACGGCGAGTGTGCCGGAGCGGTCCAGTGCCTCCATCGCCACCGGCACCAGGTCGCCGACGGGGGCGAACAGGATCGCCGAGTCCAGGGGCTCCGGCGGACGGTCGTAGGCGCCGCCCACCGACGCGGCGCCGAGCTCCAGAGCGAGCGCCCGTGCCTGGGCCGAGCGGGTCAGCACATGGACGGTTGCACCCTCGGCGATGGCCACCTGGGCCGCCAGATGCGCCGAAGCGCCGAAGCCGTAGAGCCCGAGCCGCCCGCCCTTCGGGAGGGCGCTGCGCCGCAGTGAGCGGTATCCGATGATCCCCGCGCAGAGCAGGGGTGCGAGGCTCACGGCGTCCTGGTCCTCCGGGAGGCGGTAGGCGAACGCCTCCGGAACCAGTGCGGTGTCGGCGAAGCCGCCGTCCGCGTCCCACCCGGTGTAGGTGGACCGCGGACAGAGGTTCTCCTGGCCGGCCCGGCAGTACCGGCAGGTCCCGCAGGTGCCGCGCAGCCAGGCTCCGCCCACCCGGTCGCCGACCCGGTACCTACCGGCCCCCTCACCGAGGGCCGCCACCCGGCCGACGATCTCGTGTCCGGGGACCGTGAGGGGGCGGCGCGGCGGGAGGTCGCCCTCGGCGAGATGGAGGTCGGTGCGGCAGACACCGCACGCCTCCACGTTCAGGAGGAGCTCGCCGGGCCCGGGAGGAGGTGTGGTGCGGCGGATGCGGGTCAGGGGCCCGGTGGCGATCGGGCCGGGTGCCTGGACGGCCCAGCCGCTCTGCTCGGCCGGGGCGGGCTCGGAGACAGTCACAGATCCAGCGTGCGATGCCGGAGCCGGAGCGGCAACCGCCGCGTTGCCGAACGCGCTTCTACCAGGAGATCCGGCGACTGAGCGTCCGACGCTCCGGCAGGGCGGCGGAGCAGGACGCCTGAATCACTCCACCGGCTGTGCGACGGGTGCGTGGGTCCGCGATCCGAAGCAGTCTGAGGGGCGACGGCACCGCGACGAGGGCGACTGGACGCCGACACCCGGGCGGCCGGACGCCGTAAGAGGTGGAGCCATGCCCCCTGTGTCTGCGTATGTCCATGTGTCCCGCCCCGCCGATGAGATCTTCTCGTTCCTCCGGGATCCACGGAATCTGGCCGTGTGGTCGTCGAGCATAGATCAGGTGCTCGAGGGCCCGATCAGTACGGAACTCGGTGACGAGTACACCTGCAAGTTCCCGGGCAGACGACGGGCGCACCGCCTCACCTGTACCGCGAGCGCGCCCGTGGAGTACCTGGCCTTCCGTGGTGCGCGCATGTGGACCCCGCTCGGCCGGCACTCGCCCGAGCTCGAGTTCCGGCTGAGTCCCTGCCGGAACGGCACGTTGGTCACCATGTCGGTCAAGGCCCATCTGGACGGCGGCATGATCATTCTTGCCCCGTTCGTGACGATGGCATGGCGCCGCGATCTGCCGGTGGAGCTGCAGTGCCTGGCGGAGCTGCTCAACGGCGGGGAGGATCCGCTGGATGATCCGGAGACGGGTGCCGGTCCGGCCCTCGGCATCGCTCCATGAAGGGTGCCGGCGCCGCAGCGGACTACAGCAGGACGTCACGGGCGAGCGCCTCGGCCGCCCGTTCCAGCAGGGGCCCGGCCTGGGCGATGCAGACCGCGGGGTCCGGTTCCAGGTCCGTGAGGGCATACGCCCGGCTGATACCGGCGCCGGCCAGGGCCTCGGGCGGCAGGGCCAGGCGCCCGCAGACCGCGAGGACCTCGATGCCCGCGGCGCGGGCTGCGGCGGCCACGCCTGCCGGGGCCTTGCCGTGGAGGGTCTGCTCGTCGAGCGACCCCTCTCCGGTGATCACCAGCGTGGCGCGGGCCAGCGCGGGCCCGAAGCCCAGGACGTCCAGCAAGACCTCGATGCCGGGGCGGAACCGGGCGCCGAGAGCGACCAGCGCCCCGTAGCCGATGCCGCCCGCCGCGCCCGCCCCGGGCAGCCGGGCCCTGTCCGGGCCCAGGACGGACGCGTAGTGGGCGAGCGCGGCGTCCAGGACCGCGATGTCGTCGTCGGTGGCGCCCTTCTGCCGCCCGTAGACCGCGGGCGCGCCCTTGGGGCCGGTCAGCGGATTGTCCACATCACTGGCCAGGATCAGGTCCACGTCGGCCACCCGCGGGTCGAGGCCGGAGAGATCCGCCTCGGCCAGGTCCCCGAGGCCGCCGCCACCGGGTGCGGCGGGTCTGCCGTCCGCGTCCAGGAAGCGGGCCCCGAGCGCGGTCAGCATGCCCGCGCCACCGTCCGTCGTCGCGCTGCCGCCGACGCCGAACACGATCGTCCGGGCGCCCGCGTCCAGCGCCGCGGTCAGCAGTTCGCCGGAGCCGTACGTGGTGGCGGTGAGCGGAGCGAACACTCCTGCCGGAAGGTACTGAAGGCCCGATGCCTCGGCCATCTCCACCACCGCCGTGCTGCCGCGCAGCGCGTAGGCCGCGGTCACCGGTGTTCCGAGCGGCCCGGCCACCCGTACCTCCCGGCGCTCGAACCCGGCGGCCACCGCCGCCGCAACCGTGCCGTCGCCGCCGTCCGCCACGGGCAGGGTCTCGACCTGTACCCCCGGGACGACGCGCCGCAGCCCGGCCGTCACCCGCTCCGCCGCCTGCACGGCCGTGAGCGAGCCCTTGAACTTGTCCACCGCGACCAGCACATGTGCCGCCCTGCGAGCTGCCCTGTCCGCCACCCCGCATCCCCCTTCCGTCTTCCGTACGAACCGCCGCGTCGCCCCGACCCTATCCACCGCGGATGCCGGCTGGCCGAAACCGTCCTTGGGCGGCTCCGCCCGCACTACCCTGCCTCCGTGACCACCAGCGACTACGCCACCTACATCGCCGGGCTTCCCCGGGTCCTCGCCGCCGCGGCCACCGTGTACCGGGACGCCCGTGGGCGGGTGCTCCTCGTCGAACCGAACTACCGGGACGGCTGGGCACTGCCCGGCGGAACGGTCGAGTCGGACCGGGGCGAGAGCCCCCGGCAGGCCGCGCGACGCGAGACGGTCGAGGAGATCGGTCTCGACCTGAAGCCGGGACGGCTGCTCGCGGTCGACTGGGTACGCGGCCCGGGACGGCCGCCGATCGCCGCGTATCTGTACGACGGCGGAGTGCTGGGCGAGGCGGATCTCCAGGCGATCCGGCTCCAGGAGGAGGAGCTCCTGTCCTGGGAACTGGTCGAGCGCGACGCCCTCGTCGGCTATCTGCGCGGCGATCTGGCACGACGCCTGACGGCCGCGCTGGAGGTCCTCGACACCGGCGGCGGCACGGCGGAGCTGGAGGACGGCATTCCGGCGACCGGCTGACCCCGGGGCACGGCCCCCGGGCAGGGCCCCGGGCGAAACGGCCTCGCGAGGGGCCGCCGACGCTGCGTACGCTCGTGCCATGACTCTCGTCGCGATCCTCAGCGGCGCCGGCATCTCCACCGACTCCGGCATCCCCGACTACCGCGGTCCCCAGGGCCTGTGGCGCAAGGATCCGGAGGCCGAGAAGCTTGTCACGTACGACTTCTACATGGCCGATCCGGAGATCCGCCGCCGCTCCTGGCAGATGCGCCGCACCAGCGCGGCCCGGGATGCGCGGCCGAACGCCGCCCACCGGGCGGTGGTGGAGCTGGAGCGGTCGGGAGCCCCGGTCCGGGTGATCACCCAGAACGTCGACGGTCTGCATCAGCTCGCCGGTCTGCCCGCCCGCAAGGTCCTCGAACTGCACGGGAGCGCGCGCGAGACGGTCTGCACCCGCTGCCATGTCCGCTCGCCGATGGGCGAGGCGCTGGCCCGGGTCGAGGCGGGCGAGGCCGATCCGCCGTGCACGGTCTGCGGCGGCATCCTGAAGTCGGCGACGATCATGTTCGGTGAGCGACTGGATCCGGTGGTGCTGGGAGAGGCGATGGCGATCGCCAAGGCGTGCGAGGTGTTCATCGCGGTCGGTACGACGCTCCAGGTGCAGCCCGCCGCCTCCCTGGCCGGTATCGCGGTGGACCACGGGGCGAGGCTGATCGTGGTGAACGCGGAGCCCACGCCGTACGACAAGCTGGCCGAGGAGACCATCCGGGAGCCCATCGGCACGGCGCTTCCCGCACTGCTGAAGCGCCTGGCGGCGCTCCCGGGCACGGACACGGGCACTCGTGGGACGGACGAACGAGGCTGAATCGAACACCCGTGCCTGCACCGCAGGTCGGTGGGGTAGAGTAGGGGGCTGCGAAGGGGAGTAGCCCCGCAAACCGGTCGTCGACACACTGGAGCCCGCGGGTTCCCGGTGGCCGGGCTCGTAGATCCTTACGGGCGGGCGAGACCTTCGGTCAGGTATGACGCGTCCACACACCCGTGGACGCTGACGTCGTGCCGGGCCGAGTGGTCCTCCGAAAAGCCCGATGGGCGCTTCGCACGGGCCCGGGGCCCGGCTCTCACAGAAAGCCGCCCCGCATGCATCTCGACCCCCTGGCGATCATCACCGCCTTCGGGCTGATCTTCCTCGCGGAACTCCCGGACAAGACGATGTTCGCGTCGCTTGCCATGGGCACCCGCATGCGACCGCTGTACGTCTGGTTCGGTACGTCCTCCGCGTTCATCGTGCATGTCGCCATCGCCGTCGGGGCGGGCGGTCTGCTGGGGCTGCTGCCCGGCTGGATCGTCAAGCTCGTCTCCGCGTGCCTCTTCGCCTTCGGGGCGTTCATGCTTCTGCGCAACGGCGGGGGCGATGACGACGAGGACGGCGGTCCCAAGGCGGTGACCGGTTTCTGGCCGGTGTACTCGACCGCGTTCATGGCGGTCTTCATCAGCGAGTGGGGCGATCTCACCCAGATCACCACGGCCAACCTGGCCGCGACCAACGGCACGTGGTCCACGGCGATCGGGTCCGCTGCCGCCCTGATGTCCGTCTCGGCGCTGGCGCTGCTCGCGGGGCGGTTCATCGCCAAGCGGGTGCCCCTCAAGACGGTCCAGCGGATCGGTGGTCTCTGCATGCTGGGGCTGGCGATCTGGACCGTGGTGGAGATCTTCACGGGCTGACCTCGCCACCCCACGGCAGCGCGTCGCCCGCTTCGTGCGCGGCTTCGGACGGGCTCGGACTCGCGGTCCGGGCCCGTCCTCGCGTTTCCGCACACGGAAGGCGTCAGAACAGGGCCGGGGTCAGAACAGGGCCGGGGTGCTCTCCCGCGTTCCGTTCTCGAAGGCGAGCAGCTGCTGCTTGCGGTCGAGCCCGCCGCCGTAGCCGGTGAGGCTGCCGGAGGCGCCGATGACCCGGTGGCAGGGGACGATGATGCCCACCGGGTTCCTGCCGTTGGCCAGGCCCACCGCGCGTGAGGCGCCTGGTTTCCCGAGGCGCTCGGCCAGTTCGCCGTACGAGCGCGTCTCGCCGTACGGGATCAGTTGGAGCTGCGCCCAGACACTGCGCTGGAAGGGGGTGCCCTCCAGACGCAGCGGCAGGTCGAACTCCCGCAGGTCACCGGCGAAATAGGCGTCGAGCTGGCGGATCACCTCCGCGAAGGGGCGCGGGTCGGGGTCGCCGAAGGTGTCCTGCTCGGGCCGGTGCCGCTGGCCGGTCATGTAGAGACCCGCGAGGACGCCGTCGGTGGCGACGAGGGTCAGCGGACCGTACGGGCTGTCGACGACCGTGTGCCGACGGGTCGCCTTCGGTGCAGGGGCCGAGATCATGGCTGGACTTCCCAACGTGTCATGCGGGCAGGTGGTTGATGGGGTGGTTGTCCACGGTCCAGAGGTACTGGACCGCATAGGCCCGCCAGGGGCGCCAGGCCGCCGCGCGGGCGGTGAGCGCCGCTGGGGTCGACGGGAGGCCGAGCTGTTCGGCCGCGCGCCGGATACCGAGGTCGGTGGGGAGGAAGGCGTCGGGGTCGCCGAGCGCCCGCATCGCGATCACTTCGACGGTCCAGGGACCGAAGCCGGGCAGTGCGGTCAGCTCGGTCCGCGCCTTCTCCCAGTCGGTGTCGGTGCCGAGCCGCAGGGTGCCGTCGGCGAGTGCGCCGACGAGCGTGGTGAGGGTGGTACGGCGGCTGCGGGGCAGGGCGAGCTGTTCCGGGTCGAGCCCGGCCAGGGCCTCGGGGGTCGGGAAGAGGTGGCTGAGGCCGCCCCCCTCCGGGTCGTCGACGGGGAGGCCGTGGGCATTGACCAGGCGGGCCGCGTGGGTGCGGGCGGCGGCGGTCGACACCTGCTGGCCGAGCACGGCCCGGATGGCGAACTCCGCACCGTCGACGGTACGCGGCACCCGTCGCCCCGGCGCCTTGTCGACCAGCGGGGCCAGCAGCGGATCGGCGCGCAGTTGGTCGTCGACGGCCACCGGGTCGGCGTCCAGGTCGAGCAGCCAGCGGCAGCGGCTGATCGCGAGGGTGAGGTCGCGCGGATCGGTGAGGGAGAGCCGGCAGGCGATGTGATCGGGGTGCGGGGTGAGGGTGACGATGCCGTGTCCGTACCGGAGGGTGAGCGTGCGCCGGTAGGCGCCGTCGCGCCACTCCTCGACGCCGGGGACGGCAGTGGCGGCGAGGTGGCCGAAGAGGTTGGTGGGGTTGAGCGGGGCGCGGTACGGCAGCCGCAGCGCTATCACGCCGGTGGTGGGCGACGGCCCGTCGGACCGGGTGGCGCGGCTGCGCAGCTCGCCGGGGGTCAGTGCGAAGACCTCACGGACCGTGTCGTTGAAGGTCCGGATCGAGGAGAACCCCGCGGAGAACGCGACCTGGGCCATGGGCAGCCCGGTCGTCTCGATGAGCAGGCGCGCCGTCTGGGCGCGTTGCGCACGGGCCAGGGCGAGCGGGCCCGCACCCAGCTCGGCGAGCAGCTGGCGCTCGATCTGCCGTGCCGAGTAACCCAGCCGGGCCGCGAGGCCGGGGACGCCTTCGCGGTCGACGACACCGTCCCGGATGAGCCGCATGGCGCGGGCGACCGAGTCGGCACGGGCGTTCCACTCCGGGGAGCCGGGGCTGGTGTCGGGGCGGCAGCGCTTGCAGGCCCGGAAACCCGCCTGCTGGCAGGCGGCGGCACTGGGGTAGAAGGTCATGTTCTCGACCTTGGGCGGCACGGCGGGGCAGCTGGGACGGCAGTAGATCCGGGTGGTCAGGACCGCGGTGAAGAACCAGCCGTCGAAGCGGGCGTCCTTGGACTGGACGGCCCGCACGCAGCGCTCGGTGTCGGTGTGCATGACTCCAGCATCGGACACGGGACGCCCCGGGGCTGGCGGGAATCCGACATCGGCCTTGCGCTGCCAGGACTTCTTCCGGGCCCCGTCCGCAGAGGAGCGGCCGCACCGGACGATCGTCCGATACAGCGGCGCCGATCTCCTCCGCCACGTGCGGGCGGACGGTCAGATCTCGTCGCGGGCCATGGCGATCAGCCGGTCCAGCACGGCGGCGTCGGCGCGCACGCCGTCGTGGGCGTAGGCATCCGTCACCCAGGTCCGCAGACCGCGGACCCGGTCGGCCGTGGCGAGTGCGTGCGCGCGGTCCACGTACATGTCGTCGTGGTAGACCGCGGCGACGACGGGGACCTCGTTGCCGGCGAGCCGGTCCAGGTCGTAGAGGGCCGGCCAGTCGGTGCGGGCGGCGAGGGCCTCGGCGGCGCCGCGCAGCGGGACGAGCGCGGGGTCCTCCTCGAACTGCCAGGGGTAGACCATCTCGCCGGTGAACCGGAGCGGGAGTCCCGCGTCGGCGTCGAAGGCGGGGAACTCCTGCCGGACGCGATGGGCGGACCAGTCGGTGGCGCGGCCGCCCTGCGCGTAGATCGGCTCGTGGAGTGCGGCGTACAGCGGGCGTTCGGCGAAGGAGACGGCGGCGTCGACACCACGCAGGAACGTGTCGGTCAGCTCCGGGCCGTGACCGCCTTCGGTGAAGGCGGTCTCCAGCAGGTAGTGGAGCGAGTCGAACTTCGCCGAGGTGCCAAAGGTGATGCCGAGGGTCTGGAAGCGGCGGACGGTGAGGCGTTCGCCGGTCGGCATGCGGACGTCGTGCGCGTCGAGATGCGCGGCGACGGCATCGGCGAGCTGCTGGTCGTGGGGGTAGCGGGCGAAGTAGCGCTCGTTGTGGGCGAGGGTACGGGCGTAGGCGGCCCGGTACACGTCGTCGGCGTGGCCGGTGAGGGTCGGCAGCCCGCCGGTGATGTAGGCCTGCCTGAGCCCTTCGGGGGCGAGGCTGAGGTAGGTGAGGGTGGAGAAGCCGCCGAAGCTCTGGCCGAGGACGCTCCAGGGCTGGTCGCCCTGGAGGTGGCGGCGCAGCAGTTCGGCATCGCGGACGATCGAGTCGGCGCGGAAGTGCGCGAGATACCCGGCGGCTGCCTCGAAGTCCGTGCCGAACCGGGCGAGGGTGACGCGGTCGGCCGGGGTTGAGCGGCCGGTTCCGCGCTGGTCCAGCAGGACGACGCGGTAGTCGGCGAGGGCGCGGCGCAGCCAGGCACCCGCCGCGTTGGGACGCTCCGCACGGCCGCCCGGGCCGCCCTGGAGCCAGAGCAGCCGGGGCAGGTCCTCGTGCTCACGGCCCGCCGCGACCACTTCACGGGCGAACAGGCCGATGGTGGGGCCGTCGGTGGTGTGGTGGTCGAGCGGCACGTCGAGGGTGTGGTCGGTGCAGACCAGACCGCCGTGGCGGTAGGAGACGGGGGCGGGTGCGGGCATGGGCGTTCCTTTCGCGTAGCAGGACGGTTTCACGGATGACGGCCGGGCCCGCACCCGGATGACGGTGCGGGCCCGGCCGTCCGGGGCTCAGTAGCCTGCGACACCGAGGTCGCGGCAGATCTCCACGAGCTCCGGGTGCACGTACCGCCCGTTCTCCTCGATGGCCACGCCGTCCAGGTAGATGGACGGGCCGAGGACGCTGCCGTCGGTGTGCGCGGCGGCCACCCACGGCTCGCCGCCGATCCAGGCACCCTTGGTGCCGATGCCCAGCTCGACGCAGCCGAAGACCCGCTCGTCCTCGACGATGCGGCCGGTCGGGGCGAGGACGCCCGGGTTGAAGCCGAGCGACCAGTGCGCGACACGGAACATGTTCGGGTCGTCGAAGGACTCCATCCAGCGACGGAAGGTGTCCGCGTCGGCGCCGCCCTCGATCTTGGTGACGACACCCTTCTCGACGGTGCAGCGGACCGGGGAGCGGAGCAGGCCGATCTCGTCCGGCGGCCACAGGGCCCCGTCGAAGACCAGGACACCGTCCTGGGTCTCCTCGAGCGGGTTCCAGGAGATCTGGCCGGAGAGCATGACCGTCTCGCCGGGCTTCTCGGCGGGCTTGCCGCGCAGGTTGATCGGCCGGTCGCCGTTGCGGCCGACCAGGTCGGTGCCGTTGGCGGAGGTGATACGGACCTCGTCGGCGGCCTCCAGGAGGGCGACGAGTGCCTTGCCGAGGCGGATGACGCCCTGGAAGTCGGGGCGTCCCACCGTGGCTACCAGCATCTGGACGTCCATCGCGGTGAGGTTGGTGTAACGGCATCCGTTGGCCATGGCGGCACGGAAGGCGTCGGAGTGCATCAGGTAGGAGACGGCGAACTCGATCCACACATCGGCGTCGGCGATGGCACCGGCCACGGGCCTGGGAGGTTCCATGGAGGCACCGGGCAGCGTCTCGTACCAGACGATGACGGGGTGCGCACCTGCGGCGGCGACGGCCTGGGCGGTGGCCTCGATCACCCGGCGGTCGCTGCTGGTGTCGCCGGTGAGGACGACGTGCTCGCCGCGCTTGACGAGCATGACCTCCTCGACGAGCTTGCGGGCGGCCAGGGCGAGTTCGAAGCCGAGGTACTCGGGGCGCGGTTCGAGCCTGCTGTACATGTCCATGGGGGGTTCTCCTTGCCGTGCGGGTGGTGCTGGGTGGTGCTGGGGGTGGTTTCAGGGGGGGGGGGAAGAGGTGGCGGTCAGGTCTTGAGGATCTGGGAGGAGTCGCCGAGCGCGCCGCCCGCGACCAGTCCGGCGCCGACCAGGTTGAGTTCCTCGTCGGCGGCGGAGCCGCGCAGCTTGCGGTAGACGACCCTGACGAGGAGGGCGCCGAGGACCATCCAGCAGGCCTTCGGGCTGAGGATGAGCAGGCCGGTGGCGAGCATCACGCCCATCTGCCGCCGGGTGCCGCCGAGCAGTTGGATGACGGCGCCGGGGATCGCCCAGAGCAGCATGGTGCGCACCGCGTCCCCGTCGCTGAGTCCGCTCCTGATGGTGTCGGCATACACCTTGGCAACGGGCGGGATGAGGCCCTGCCCGAAGTAGGAGCGCCAGGCCAGGGCGACGACGACCAGGGCGACGCCGAATCCGATGAGGGCGGCCAGGAACTGCTGACGACGGCCTTCGCGCTCGTAGGGGTCCCAGGGGCGGTGGTCGCGGCGCAGTAGCCAGCCGGCCTTGAGGTCGTAGCCCATGTCGGCGAAGGCGGGGCCGGTGGCGGAGACATATCCCACCAGGAGGGCGAGCGGTACGGACGGGATTCCCATGGCCAGGCCGAGAATGAGGAAGATCAGGGTGACGGCGAAGGACGGGAACCAGCCGGACTGCATGGCGGCCAGGCCGACGATCAGTTCGTGGACCAGGGCTGCGAACGCGGCGAACAGGACCCATCCGACGATGCCGAGCGGGCTCATGTCGCCGACCAGCCCGCCCAGCACGGCGAGGATCACGGCGCCGGCGGTGAACAGTACGTAGCCGCGGATCAGGGAGAGCCGCAGACCACGCTCGTCGACGGTGTACTCGGTGGTCGGGTCCGCCTGGACCGGTGCGCTGGGCACTGCCGCGGCGGTCGCCTGGCGCTTGCGTTCGCGACGGCCGAGCAGGAGATGCACGGCCTGGCCGAGGGCCACGATTCCGGCCCCCACCATGACGCCGTGCGGAATGTATCCGGCGCCGAGGTCGGTGTCGAAGAAGTCGGGGCTGTACTGGCGGAGCATCAGGCCCACGCCGAACATCGCCAGCGCCCAGACGTTGCCCAGGAACGCGACTCCGGCTGCGGAGAGCGGCAGGCTGATGAGGGTTCCGGCGAGGCCGACGGCCGTACCGCCGACAAGGATGAGAGCGCGACGTCCGCCCTGGTCACCGGCCTTGATCGTCTCGGCGGCGGCCGTTCCGGGCGGCCAGGGCGCGTCGGCGGGGAGCAGGCGGGATCCGAAGGCCCGGTAGAGCACCCAGGCATCCACGACCAGACCGATGAACGATCCCGCGAGCATCGGCCAGACGAGGTCCTGGCGCCCGAAGGCGTAGGGCACCGCGACGGAGGTCAGGAGAGCGTTCGCGGAGGCGAAGGTGGCGGCGGAGATCGCACTCTGGGCGAGGTTCTGCCGGTGGACGGAGCGCATCTGGCGCAGGAAGCCCAGCGGGATGCGCCCGATCAGCATGGCGACGAGGGCGCCGACCACGGAGGTGTTGGCGGAGATGCCGAGCTTGGAGACCAGGTCGATGCCGATGACGGCGCCGACGGCGGCGAGCGCCACGAGGATCACCAGCAGCACGGGTTCCAGGACGCGCGGATGGGACCGGACGTCGTCGGAGTCGGTTTCCGGTGAGGTGGCAGGGTGCGGCGCGGAGACATGGTGCGCCATGGGGCACCCCCTTCGGTGAGCGGGACTGGAGGTCGGGTTCCGGGCATGCGTACAGGCGGGTGCGGGCCGCGTACACGGGCGGACGGGGTTCTGTGGGCTGCGCAGTGGGTGGTGTCGGGTACGGCGTACCGGTTCAGCCGCCGAGGGCGGCGGTGATCTCCGCCGCTCCGGCGCGGACCAGCGTGACGAGGGAGTCGGTGACCCTGTCCACCCGGTGCGAGGGGCCGATGACGGTCAGGGAGGCGGGGACGCCGTCGCCCTGGAAGACGGGTGCGGAGACCGCGGTCACGGCTTCGTCGTACTCGCCGTGGCTGATGCAGTGTCCGTCGGCCCTGACCCGTGCGTAGCAGGTGAGCAGCGCGTCCAGGTCGGTGATGGTGCGGTCGTTGAAGCGGGTCAGCCCGGTGGGGCCGAACATCTGCCGGATCTCGCGTTCGGGGTGGTACGCGAAGAGGGTGTGTCCGGACGCTCCGGCGTGGCCGGGCATGACCGCGCCGATGATCGCGGTGTAGCGAACGGGTCCGGTGCCGTCGACGGCGGCTTCGCAGCGATAGCTGCCGCCGTGCGGGACGTTGAGGACGATGCTCTCGCCGGTCTCGCGGAGCAGCCGGGCGAGCACCGGCCTGGCGAGCGAGGAGAGTACGCCGCTGTGTTCGCTGACCCTGGCCAGCCGGGACAGGGCCGGCCCCGGACGGTAGCGGCGGGTGTGGTCGTCGCAGATCAGGAACGCGCGCGTGGTCAGGGTGGTGAGGAGGCGCTGGACGACGGCCTTGTCCCAGCCGTGGTGACGGGCCAGCTCGCTGACGCCCCACTCGGGCCGCTGCTCGGTGAAGGTGAGCAGGACGAGCAGGGCCCGGTCCACCGTCTGCAGGACGCCAGGGGCCTGGGACTTGCCTTCGGCCGGGGCGCTGGTGTCCTTGTCCTGTTCCGCCATGGGGCCGAGCCTCCTTCGTCCGCGTCATCGATCCGGTGCGGAAATCGCAACGGCGTTGCGATTTCCGGCGAAAGAATGCGGGTGCACTCGGCGGCTGTCAAGGGGTCCCGGGGAATTCGTCCTGCCAAGGGTTCCCTCGGGCATTCGCCCTGGTGGCGCGCTCGCGCTGCCCGGACGGCGGTGCCGCGTAGGCGGCACAGCGGCGGGCTCACGGTCAGGTGAGCGGGCTCGGTCCGCCATGGGCCCCGGAGCCGGGCCGGGGCCGGGGCGGAAGGGGTCGGCCAGGGGGCGGTGCGGACGGGAGGGGCGCGGACGGGAGGGGGCGCGACACCTCGGTGGCGGGGTCGCGCCGCACCGGCTCCCTGGGGTGGCGGCTCAGACCGAGGAGGTGAAGTGCTTCGGTAACGCAGACGGGAGCGCCGACATGTCAGCCGACCTGCGCGGCGAACGCCTCGTAAGCCTGGTCGTCGAAGAGGACGAACCTGACTTCCTCGACAGCTGTGTCAGCCGCCCGCACCGTCTCCACAGCGATACGCGCGGCATCCTCCAGCGGCCAGCCGTACGCACCGGCCGAAATGGCCGGGAAGGCAACGGTCTTCGCACCCAGTTCGTCGGCAACCCGCAGGGATTCGCGGTAGCAGGAGGCCAGTTGGGACGGGTCACTGCCGGAACTCCCGTACACCGGGCCCACCGTGTGCACGACCCATCGGGCGTCGAGCCTCCCGGCGGTCGTGGCGACGGCCTGACCGGTGCGCAGGCCCTTTCCGTAGTGCGAGGCGCGCAACTCCCGGCACTCGGCGAGGATTTCCGGGCCGCCGCGCCGGTGGATCGCCCCGTCGACACCGCCGCCTCCGAGCAGGGAGGAGTTCGCCGCGTTGACGATGACATCGACGGACTGCTGGGTGATGTCTCCGCGTACCAGGGTGACGGTGACGGACTCGGGTGTGCGCATAGGGCCATCATGCCGGGTCCCGGATCGCGTACCGACACAACGCGCTGCCCGCGCTCGGAGCAACTCCGGGAGCCCCGCCCCGAGATCGAAGATCAGAATGTACGCGGTGGGCCGAGGTTCAGGCCGCCCGCAGCCGCCGCCAGACGGCCTTCGCCGCGTGGTGGCCCGACATACCGTGCACCCCCGGTCCGGGGGGAGTCGCCGAGGAGCAGATGAACACCGCCGGGTGGGCCGTCGCATAGGGAACCCGTGCGAGCTTGGGCCGTATCACCGTCTGGAGCCCGGCGAACGCTCCGCACGCGATGTCGCCGCCGACGTAGTTGGCGTTGCGCGCCGCCAGTCGGGGCGGCCCCGCGACCGCGCGGGCGAGGACCAGGTCCCGGAACCCGGGGGCGAATCGCTCCAGTTGCCGCTCGATGGCCTCGGTGGCATCGCCTTCCCAGCCCGCCGGGACGTGTCCGTACACCCAGAAGACATGCCGCCCCTCGGGGGCGCGGGAGGGATCGACCAGGCTGGGCTGCGCGGTGATCAGGAACGGTACGCTCGGGTCGCGGCCGGCCACCGCGGCGCTCAGCGCGGCGTTGATCTCGGCGGCCGAGGGGCCGATGTGCACCGTTCCCGCGCGGCGCGCCTCTGTCGCGGTCCAGGGGACGGGGCCGGACAGCGCGTAATCGATCTTGAAGCAGGATGCCCCGTACCGGTAGCCGCTGTAGGCGCGCCCCAGACCCGCGATACGGGCGAGAGCGGTCGGCGAGGTGTCGAAGACGTAGGCGCGGGCAGGCGGGAGTTCGTCCAGGCGCTTGACCTCCGTGCCCGTCCGGATCGTGCCGCCCTGCTCACGCAGGTACGAGGCGAGCGCGTCCGAGATGGCCTGCGACCCGCCACGCGGCACCGGCCAGCCCTTCTCGTGTGCGGCCAGGGCGAAGAGCAGGGCGATTCCGCCGGTGGCCAGGCCACTGACGGGGGCTATCGCGTGGGCGCCGAGCCCGGCGATCAGGCCCCGCGCCTTCGCGCCCCGGAACCGCCGGGAGAGCAGCGTCGCGGGCTGGAGCGCGTCGAGGCCGAAGCGGACCCAGCGGTACGGGTCACGGGGCAGCCCGTCCCAGGGGGTGCGCAGAAAGTCCTCGGCAAGGGTGTCCCAGTGGCCCAGGAACGGGGCCACGAGCCTGCGGTACGCCCCGGCGTCCTGGGCGCCGAGCGACATGGCGCTCTCCCCCACCGACCCGGTGAGCACCGCGGCCGACCCGTCCGGGAACGGGTGGGCGAGCGCGAGCTCGGGCTGGAGCCACTCCAGGCCGTGCCGGGCCAGCGGCATGGCCCGGAACGCGGGTGAGCCGATGCCCAGCGGGTGTACGGCGGAACAGGGGTCGTGCCGGAAGCCGGGGAGGGTGAGCTCTTCGGTACGGGCACCGCCTCCGACGGTCCCGGCCGCCTCGAAGACCTCCACGGCGAAGCCGCGGCGGGCCAGTTCGGCCGCGGCGGTCAGTCCGTTGGGCCCCGCCCCCACGACGACTGCATCAAGCATCGACGGCACCTTCGGACTCCTTCGTCAGCCGGCGGCCAGGACACCCAGGATATTCCGGGGTGCCGGCCGCAGGGGCGCGGGTAGGGTCGGCCGAACGATGACCACACCGAACGCACACACCGGGCCACCGGCACGTCCCGCCCCGGTGGTACCCGCCCGCATCGCGGACATGGCCTCCCGGATCGCCGCGCTCCCCGGCATCCGGGCCGTCACCCTGGGCGGCAGCCGGGCCCGTGGTACGCATCGTCCGGACTCCGACCGGGATCTGGGCCTGTAGTACCAGGGCAGTCCCGACCTGGCCGCGCTGACCGCTCCGGCGTCCGAGATCCAGGGGGCCGGGGAGAAAAGGAGCCGTTGATGATCGCCGCACTGCAGTGCGTGGTGCTCGACTGCGCCGATCCGGCACACCTCGCCGCGTTCTACCGGCGCCTGCTCGGCGGCGAGATCGACCGGCCGGACCGGCGTTGGGCGACCGGCGAGCACTGGTCGACCCTCCACCCGGAGGGCGGGCCGGTACTCGCCTTCCAGCAGGTGGCCGACCACCGGCCGCCGCGGTGGGGGGATCCGGCATGCCCCCAGCAGTTCCATCTGGACTTCGGCGTCCCGGATCTGGACGCGGCGCAGGAGCAGGCCGTGGCGGCCGGTGCGGTGGTCCTCGACGAGAGAGCTGGTACGGATCGCCCGTGGCGGATCCTCGCGGACCCGGAGGGGCATCCGTTCTGCCTGGTCAAGCACGGCACCGACGCGCAGTGACCGGGCGCCGGCCCCCGGGCGCCGCCGGACGGCCGTGCCCGGCGCGCGGGGCGGTCCTTTCGGCAGGGTGCCCCGTTACCGCGGAGTGAGTCCGTCGGCGCGGTGGCGGTCGGGGCGGGCCTCGCCCCGGAGTGCCTGGAGGACGCGTTCGGCGGTCGCCGCGTCGCGGGCCGCGGTGAACGGCAGGGCATTGCCGCCGGTGATGCGGAACGGGGCTCCGGTGAGCGTGGCATGGGCGCCGCCCGCCTCGGTGACCAGGAGCAGGCCGGCCGCGTGGTCCCAGGCGTACTCCCAGGTGAAGGCGACGGCGTCGTTCTCCCCGCGCGCGATGGCCAGGTATTCGAGGCCCGCGGAGCCGCAGGGCCGGGCCTCGAAGCCCTCCGCGCGCAGGCCGAGCAGCGCCCGCTTCTGGGCCTCGGTGGTGAAGTCGGGGTGCGAGGTCGCCACCCGGAGGGCTGCGCCGGGCTTGGGCGAGCCGGAGCGTATCGGCTCACCGTCGAGCGCCGCGCCGCGACCGCGGACGGCGATCGCCATCTCGTCCAGGGCCGGCGCGTACGTCCACGACGCGAGGAGCTCGCCGTGGTGGGCGAGGGCGACAAGGGTGCAGAAGCCGGCTTCGCCGCGGACGAACTGGCGGGTGCCGTCGACGGGGTCGACGATCCACACCGGTGCGTCGCCGTCCAGGGCGTCGTACACGGCCGGATCGGCGTGGACCGCCTCCTCGCCGACGACCACCGAGCCCGGCAGGAGTGCGGTCAGGGACCTGGTGAGGTGTTCCTCGGCGAGGCGGTCAGCGACGGTGACCAGGTCGTGCGGACCGCTCTTCTGGAGGATCTCGTGGGTGGCGAGCTGCTGGTGGCGCGGCATGATCTCGGCGGCGGCCGCTGCGCGGACCGCCGCCTCGACCTCGGTCAGGTCCCGGTCAAGGAGTGCATCGATCATGCCCTCCACCTAAGCACGGCCGCCGAGGCACCCGACGAACCGGTCAGGGCAGGGAGGCGGCCGGTCACCGTCCGACGGCGTCCCCGCCTACTCCGCTCCCGGGTCGCGGGCCACGGCACGCATCCGCCCCTCGGGCACTCCCGGAGCGAAGACTCAGTACCAGTCGTCGCGCCTGGGCGGTTCACAGAGTTCGAAGACCACCTCGCCCGTGTCCGGATCCTCACCGGGAACCGGGCGCACCTGGGCGCCGACCGTCACCTGGTGCGGCGCGGCACCCACGACCCGGCAACGGAACGCGAAGCCCTCGGGCAGACGGACGAGGGATTCGTTGCGCGCCGCGTCCGTGTAGCGGTGCACGACACCGGACCTCACCACGACGCCCAGCCCGGCACTGTGCTCGACCTGCAGATCACTCGATGCGCACACCGGGCACAACAGCCTCCGGAAGGAGGCCGTGCCGCACCAGCGGCAGCGTTGGTAGGACAGGCCGGCTTCCTCATGCACCGTCTGCACGGTGCCACTTGATGACTGGGACACGTTTCGACCCCCTGCGCTCGGCTCGGATACGCCATACGTGCGCGTCGGCGCGTCCGCACCATAGGACACCGAGTGTCATCCCGTAAAGGCACTCAGTGCCAGACATTGCCGTTCCCGGCCTCAGCCCGGCCCTATGGCCGACTCGATCTGCTGCACAACTCGCCACATCGGGGCCCCTTTTGCGGCGACCATCACGACCACATCACCGTCCGCGGTGACCGGCGGCCCGCCCGGCGCCGCACCGCTCCCCCACACGTTCTGCACCAGTCCGAGGGCATGGTCCACCGCGGCCTCCGCACCCCCCTCGCCTCCCGAACGCAGCCACGCCCGCAGCCCGTTGTTGTGCGCGGCGACCACGGACGCGGCGATCACCTCGGCCCGCAGCGCACCGTCCCCGGACCCGCCGTACCGGCCGCGCAGATAGCCGGCCATCGTCTGCTCGTAACGACGCACCACGGACAGCTCATAGGTGCGCAGTCCGGGCACCTCCCGGGTGAGCCGGTAACGCTGAACGGAGAACTCGGGGTTGGCCGAGTACATGCGCAGCACGAGCCGGGCCGCGTCGCACACCGCATCGACCGGATCGGCGTCACCGACCTGGGCGAGAAACGCGGTCATGTCCGCGAGGCAGCGCTCGTGATCCGGGAAGACCGCGTCCTCCTTCGAGGGGAAGTACCGGAAGAACGACCGCCGCCCGACCCCGGCCCGAGCCACGATGTCGTCCACCGTGGTCTGCTCGAAACCCCGCTCCAGGAAGAGCTGGAAGGCCGCCTCGGCGAGCACCTCCCGCATGGGGGCCTTCTTCGCCGGTCTGCGCGCGTCAGTCATGCGGGGAACGTAGCACTACAAGCCCCTTTATGACACCTGGTTCCTTTACAGAGGGTACTGAGTGCCATACTGTCGTCGATACGACCCACACCAGGTAGGAGAGCCGGCGTGAGCTTGAGGATCGTTGTCTGTGTGAAGTACGTGCCCGACGCCACCGGCGACCGGCATTTCGCCGATGACCTGACGGTCGACCGTGACGATGTGGACGGTCTGCTGTCGGAGCTGGACGAGTACGCGGTGGAGCAGGCTCTGCAGATCGCGGACGAGGCGGATGATGCGGAGATCACCGTGCTGACGGTGGGTCCCGAGGATGCCAAGGACGCGTTGCGCAAGGCGCTTTCGATGGGTGCGGACAAGGCGATCCATGTCGAGGACGACGATCTGCACGGTACGGACGTGATCGGTACCTCCCTGGTGCTGGCGAAGGCGATCGAGAAGGCCGGGTTCGACCTGGTGGTCTCCGGTATGGCTTCCACCGACGGTACGGCCGGTGTGGTTCCGGCGCTCCTGGCGGAGCGTCTGGGTGTGCCGCAGGTGACG